>JARHZF010000149.1 GCA_029258325.1 Anaerobiospirillum sp.
GTCATACCACTTTTGACTTATCTTTTGTGATCTTTCATCTTCACTAAATTGAGTTAATACACGTGTACCTACTTCTCCTGCTATTGTTGTATTTACAAGATCATCAAGACCTCTAATTTTATCTGTCTTATCCTTTCTTGTAATAATGCTAAGTGATGTTTTATAAATAGGAGTTGAAAAGTCAAATTCATCATGACGAGCATCAGTGCCCCAAATACCACCAATAATAATATCTGCACTACCATCAAATATCATTGCATATTTATTATCTTGACTTGTAAAAAACACCTTATCACTATTTAATGAAAAACCTAGTTTATTTTGAATTTCATTTACAATATCTATCTCAATACCTAAAGGTCTACCTAAATTATTAGGATTTACAATAACATAAGGTGGAATTACTGAAGAGGCTATAGTAATTTTTGTACCTTTTAATTCATCTTGTGTATAACCATATGAAAGAAAAGGATATATAAAAATACATCCAAATATAAAACTTTTAAATTTATTACTCATAAACAATCTTAATCCTTGATTTTTATATTTAATATAGTAAATGTATAACAATATATTACATATTGTTTAGTATAAAAAAATAAAACACATAAAAATAATTTGTAATATCTTATTTTAAATTCATATCTATTAATAGATACAATAAATAATCATTCTTTTATAAATAAGTTATAGTATATATATGACAAATATATTAAACTTATATACTATAAATATTAAAAGAATATAAATATATATTTGTTTTTAACAAAATAAAACCAACTAAAATAATATAAAAACATTTACAAACAATAAGTTATTTAAGCAAATTGCTCTAAAAAATATTTTGCTAATCTAAAAAAGAAAAGATAAAGTCTTAAAATTCTTATAGATAAAAAATCTTAAATTGCTTTTATTTTTTATTCAAAAGTTAGATCTATATCATCTATTAATAAACTATGTTTAACAGTATAAGTTTATGGTATTTTTGTATTGTTAGTTACAAATAACAATGTTCTATCTCATCTAAAAACAAGATAAATATCCTATGTACTATTTAAGCATTATTTAAATAATCTTTTACAAAGAATAAAAATAAGTAAAAAAGCCTAAAAAAATGAAGACTTTTTTACTTTCTTTTTAAGATATTTAAATTTATTTAGTCTTTGTGATTTTTGCTTTGTTATTTAAAACAAAAATAGTTCTTTCTTATGCACAAACAACGTAAATATCATATGTGCTATTTAATATATTTATTTACAATACTATCAATAGTACCATCATAAAGCATCTCTTCAATTACAGCATTAAATTGCTCTTGATACTTAAATGTTTTATGGTATAAAAATACAACTTTAGCCTCATGCTCATTACCAAAAGTATCACCTACAGTAGTTAAATGATGATCATTCCATTTGTTTAAATAATACTTAGCTGTAGGAGTATCATAAATAAAGGCATCAACATCACCTTTTTCTACAGCATAAAAACAATTAAATAATGAGTCATACCACTTTTGACTTATCTTTTGTGATCTTTCATCTTCACTAAATTGAGTTAATACACGTGTACCTACTTCTCCTGCTATTGTTGTATTTACAAGATCGTCAAGACCACGAATTTTATCTGTCTTATCTTTTCTTGTAATAATGCTAAGTGATGTTTTATAAATAGGAGTTGAAAAGTCAAATTCATCATGACGAGCATCAGTGCCCCAAATACCACCAATAACAATATCAGCTATACCCTCAACAATCATATCGTATTTACCATTTTGACTTGTAAAGACAATACGATTCTTTTTAAAAGAAAAACCAAGTCTCTTTTGAGCTTCTTTTAAAATATCAATTTCAATACCAATAGGTGTTCCTATATCACTAGGATTGACTATAACATAAGGTGGAATTACTGAAGAGGCTACAACTACTTCTTTACCTTGTAGTTCATTTTTATAGTAGTTAGATGCTAAAGATAGCATAGGCAAGCTAAGCATACTAATTACTAATAATTTTTTAAATTTACTAAACATAAACACATATCATCCTTTGTTCTTTTTTCATATATAAAAATACAAAAAAATAGAATATTATTTTTATATAAAAAATAATATTATTTTAAACAACGGTTATCTATTGTAGATTAAATTAATACTTTTGACTAGTTTTTGAACAGTAAAATAAATATATTAATGTTTTGATTTTTTATATAAATATCAACATCTTATATAAAAACATGTTTTATATATACATATAATATATAAAATTATATAAATAATAAAACACAAATTTAATTAAAAAATTAGTTATATTTATATATATATATGTTTTTATAAAGAAATATCTATAACATAGAGATAATTTTATAAAATTGATACAATAAAGAATTTAGTAAATAATCAAACTTACTTAATATTGACTTTAAGTAAGATTGCAAATTTTTTAAATTAAAGACATAAAGATTTAATGGAGATTTTTATATGTCTATACATACTTCTTGGGATGATGGTTATACATCTGAGACTAATTATACTTTCTTTAACTATTATGCTCAGTTTAACCCTCTTCCTTTAAAATTACACTTTTTAGCTAAATCTCTTGCTTATCCTAAAATAAAAACAGCATGTGAGCTTGGCTTTGGTCAAGGCGTCTCCATTAATATGCATGCAGCTTCATCTGATATTGAATGGTATGGTAATGACTTTAATCCAGATCAAGTTGCTTTTGCTCAAAAAATTGCTAATACATCTAAAGCAAATATACATCTATATGATGACTCTTTTGAAGAGTTCTTAAAAAGAGATGATCTACCTCAATTTGATTATATTGCTCTTCATGGCATATGGTCTTGGATAAATGATGAAAACAAAGATTATATTGTTGAATTTATTCGAAAAAAACTAACGGGGGGGGGTATTTTGTATGTTAGCTATAATACTCTACCAGGTCATAGTAAAAGACAACCACTTCGTGAGATGATGCGTCAATTTTATATAAATTGCCAAAGCCCATCTCAAGATCAAAAATCACGTGTTGATGATTGCCTTAACTTTGTAGAAGAACTTTATAAACAAAGCCCTGATCTAAAAACTCATAATCCTTTAATTTTTGATACTATAAACTCACTACGCCCATACGATCATAACTACCTAGTTCATGAATATTTAAATCAAAATTGGGATCCTATGTATTTCCATGAATTTGCAAAATATATTGAAAAAGCAAAAGTTAGCTATGTTTGCTCATCAAATATTGCAGAAATTATGGATGTTGTAAACTACAATGAAAAACATAAAGCTCTTTTTAACTCTTTAAATAACCCTGTACTAATTGAGACAGCTAAAGACTTTATTGAAGATAGACAATTTAGAACTGATATTTGGATCAAAGGTGCAACTCCTCTTACTGATGTAGAAAAAGAAGAAGCTATAAAAGATCTAAAGTTTATCTTCACAGGTGATATTGAAGATGTAAAACTAATCTATAAAGGTAATACAGCATCTGTTGATTTAACTAATATTCTAAACCCTATCTTAGATTTAATTAAAGATAGAAAGATTCATTCTCTTAAAGAAATCTTAGATGTTGTTAGCAAAAAAGGCTTCACTTTTAGCGATACTATTGTAGCTGTAGAGGCTTTAGTATCTCAATCTGCTATAGTTGTAGCTCAAGAAGCATCTAAAAATGCAATTGCAACAGCTCATAACTTAAATGAAGATATCTTAAAAAATAGTGCTATGCAATCTAAGTTCGCTGTTCTTGCAAGCCCTGTTGTAGGTGGTGGCTTTGATTTTAATACTTTATATCAACTATTTTATAAAGCTTATAAAAAGCATGGCTCTAAAGTTACAGCAGAACAAATCTATCAATATCTAAAAGAAAATCTACCAATTGAATCTTTAAATTTATCTAAAAAAGGTACTGAATTTGATAAGAATGCTAATAAAGAGGAAATCTTAACTAAAGAGGCTCAAAAGTTCTTATCTAAAATTAACCTTTATAAGAATTTAAAGCTTTTTGATTAATTAATAAATATGGATGCCAAAATAAGCTTTATGGCATCCTTTTTTAAATTACTATGTGAGATATTTTTATGCCTATTAATGATTCTTGGGATGAGGGTTATACTTCAGATGAAGTTTATACCTATGGCTACTATCATCAACTAAACCCTATTCAATTTAAACTTAACTTTTTAGCTCATAATCTTGCTTTTCCTAAAATAAAAACAGCATGTGAGCTAGGATTTGGTCAAGGTGTTTCCATAAATATGCACGCTGTATCATCTGATGTGCAGTGGTATGGTAATGACTTTTTTCCAGATCAAGTTACCTTTGCTCAAAATTTTGCAAGTAAATCAAAAACAAATATTCATCTATATGATGACTCTTTTGAAGAGTTCTTAAAAAGAGATGATTTACCTCAATTTGACTATATTGCTATTCATGGTATTTGGTCTTGGATAACTGATGAAAATAAAGAGCATATTGTTGAATTTGTTCGGAAAAAACTAGCAACTGGGGGTATTTTGTATATTAGCTACAATACCTTACCTGGTTTTTGTAAAGCTATGCAATTAAGAGAAATGCTCTCTCAATTTAATGTAAACTGCCAAGCTCAAAACATATCATCAAAAGATAAAGTAGATAGAAGTTTAAACTTTGTTGAAGACTTATTTAAACTAAGTCCTGATGTCTGTGCTCATAATGCTAAAATTTTTGAGACAATTAATGACTTAAAAACTCAAGATCATAATTACCTAGCTCATGAATACCTAAATCAAAATTGGGATCCTATGTATTTCCACGAATTTGCAAAATACATAGAAAAAGCAAAAGTTAGCTATGTTTGTGGTGCTAATATTATTGATTCTATGGATTTAGTTAATTTTAGCGAACAAAATAAAGAGCTTTTTAAAACTATAAATAACCCTATCTTAATTGAAACTGCTAAAGATTTTATTGAAAATAGACAATTTAGATGTGATATATGGGTAAAAGGTAAAGTAAGTCTTTCTGAAACTGATAAAAAAGAAGCACTTAACGATTTATCTTTCATCTTAATTGGTAATTTAGATGAAATTAATAAAGAACATAAAGGTAATAGTGCATCTGTTGATTTAAGTAAGATACTAGAACCTATGCTTTTAATTTTAAAAGATAAGAAAGTACACACTTTCTCTGAACTATTAAAGGCAACTACATCTCACAAATTTAACTATAATGATACTTTACTTGCTATTGAAAGCCTTGTATCTCAAAATGTTTTATTTGTAACTCATAAAGTAAGCAATGATGTTGCAAAACGTGCTAAAAAATTAAATGACTTTATCTTATCAAGTCAATTTATGAACTCAAAAATTGTAACTCTTGCTTGTCCTTTAATTGGTGGTGCTCTAAACTTCAATCTTTTAACTCAACTTTACTTCCTTGCTTATAAAAAGTATGGGGCAAAGATTACACCTGATAATATTATTGAGTTTATAAATACAAAACTCTCAATAAAAGATCTAACTTTATCTAAAAAAGGTGTTCCTTTAGATAAAAATGCAGATAAAGAAAGTATTATTCGTGATGAGGCTTCTAAATTTAGAGAAAATCTTCCTTTATATAGAACTTTAGAAATGATTGAGTAACAAAAAACTTTAAAAGAAGCTAAATTATTTTGATTTTAGTCAAAATGATAAATGTGTATATACTATAAAAGATAAATAAAGTTTAAACATCATTTAAATTTGTATATTAAGTAGTAAAGATTTTACATGTGTATTTATCTTTACTACTTTAATTTTATTATTAAAATAAATACAAAGATTAGAGATTTTTGTTGTTATAATTTTTCATTGCATCTAAAGTCTTTTTATTTAAACTACCTTTAGGTCTTCCTCGTCCTCTTTTAGGTAGTTCTTCAGATGCTTTAGCTTGTTCTATAGCTTCTAATGTTTTCTTATTTAAGCTACCTTTTGGTCGTCCAGCTTTTTTGACACAAGAACTTTGATCTAATGAAAGTTTACTATTCTTATCAGTATTAACTTCTTGTTTGTCATTATTTAATTTACTATTAGATATAGTATTCTTTCCTCTTGATGTTGGCAATTTAGTTAACTCTCCTGTAGGATCGTCAACTAAACCTAGTCTTGCCATTAACTCAAATGAAGAATTTGATTCTACTAAAACCCAATAACCATCATTAATAGAGGCATTAATAGGAGCTTTAACATCTCTGTATACATCACGAAGTTCAGACATTCTTGATGTAAAGGTAGAACCATCATTACCATATAATTCATCAAGTTTCCTTATTGCTTTTCTTAACTTACAAGTAATTAGTGTAGCAATAAAGTTAATAAACTCATTACCTATAACAGATTCTCTCTCTTGTACTCTTGTTACATCAAGATCTAACGTGTTTTTGTAATTATCAAATATAAGTTCAAGCCACCATTTATTTTCATAATGATTAAGAATATCAACAGGATTAAGATCAAGGTCAGATTCAAACACAATCATGCCAAGCTTAAGTATTTTCTTAGAGTACTCATCTCCATCAAAAGTACCATTGTTTTTAAGACCTTTTTGAATCAAACCTTGTTGTTCAACATATGCTCTTGACATATCTCTTATGCTATATAAAAACTTACCATTCTCTAATTTAGCTTTCTTACATAACACATTTACACCATTTGCTAAGGTTGCACAAGAGTCATAAGTTATCATATCTAACTCATCAATAATTTTAGAATTACGTCTATATGGAGAAATGTAGTGTAGATCTTTATATTTATCCATTAAGTCTCGTACCTTACTTACAGGAAAACCTTTATCACAAACAATGATTCCTTTAGTAATATTGTTACTTTCAATAAAGTCATGAAAAGCTTTTGAGTCAAGCATATTACCTTGATAAACTTTAGAACATAAAACTTCTTGCATATCATGACTATAAGCATAGATAACAGAAATTTCTTTATGTCCTTTTAAGTGAGTTTTAGCGTAGTCTCTTGATAAATCATTGTTACCTGTATCTTGTTTTAGCACACCATCTATAAATACATTTTGAGAGCTAGCAACATCCTGAAATCTTAGATTGTAAAAT
>JARHZF010000023.1 GCA_029258325.1 Anaerobiospirillum sp.
CACCATTTTCATAAAATTCTGTATATAGCCCATCTATTACATTGTTTTTATAATTAAAGATCTTGTGAGCTTTTCCATTTTTATAATAGAACTTAGTAGGTCCTTGACCTAGACCATTTTTTAAAATGATTTGACCTGAAATATAACTGTCTTTATCTCCTATAATTTGAATACAGCCAGATATTTTATCCTCAACTGTATTGCAAATTTGAGTTGTGTTTAAATAAGCATCATCTTTAAATAAAAATGGCTCTGATACAACCTCACCATTTTTATAAAAAGTCATCTTCTCTATAGCACCACTATCATAATACTCAAATTCAAAACCATTTTTAGAGCCATATTTATAGGAACTTTCTATCTTAACTTTATTATTGACAAGAATCTTTTCAGAACAACCTTTATTTCTATCATCTGAAGTTTTACATTCTATCTTGCCTTTTGTAGTATCTTTTACAACACTACCTTTTTCATCAAAAATTTGATATAAACCTGTTGCTACACCTTGTATATACCAAGCTTTTGTATATAGTAAACCCTTATCATTATAGATATAAACAGGACCTTCAAGTACACCTTTTTTCATAAAGGTTATACTATCAACTAAACCCGTATTTGCATATGATACTTTAAAACAACTATCTTTTTTATCTACATCCTTTGAGCATAAAATAAAATTATCAAAATCTGTAGCAAATGAACTTGCTGCTATAAAAGCACAAAACATTAAAGAATACTTGTAGCCGTTAAAACGCATACAAACTCCTTAAAAAACTTTTTATAGTGTAGTAAAAATAAAATATTATTTATCTACAAAAATATATAAAAAGTTTTTGATTAGTATTAAAGATGTATTGAATATTGATAATTTTATTATAAGTAACAAAGCCTTAGCATTCAATAAATAAACAACAAATAATGGACTTATATCTAATTTTATTTAAATAAATTTATCTTTTATAGAACATGTGAGATTTACTTTGTGTCTACATAAAAATACTCTATGTTAGAGTAGATAAAAATACAATAATCACTAACAAATCATAATTACTTAATAGCTCATGTGATATTTACTTTGTTTTTTTACATATGAAAGAAATATGTTGTTTTAATTCACAATAACTTTACTTATTTATATTAAAATAAGTTTATCTTTACTATATTAGACACTTGTTAAATAAAAGAGATTAAAACACTAATTTATAAATAAATTGACTTGATATTTCTTATTTTTATCCTTTAAACTAGTAGTAAATAAGCTTTAGATATTTAAAGGTTTAGTTATGAAAAAGAAGAAAACTTTTAATATTTTATCTATAGATGGTGGTGGTATTAGAGGTGCTTTTGTAGCTCAAATGCTATATAAAATAAGTGAGCTTACTAAAAGTAATCTTTCAAAAGAATTTGATCTATTTATAGGTACGTCTACAGGATCTATTATTGCAGCATCTTTAGCACAACATATAAGCCCTATAAAAATAGTAAAAATGTATAAAGAAACATCTAGTACTATTTTTGCAAGAAAACACTCCTTTACCCCTATCTTTTTAGAAAAAGCATTAAGATCACCTTATGATGATTTAAAATTTAAGATAATCTTAAAAAAGGTTTTAAGTAAAGTTCGGATTAAAGATGTACATAAAAACCTTATTGTAGTATCTACTAATCTTACAGATGGTATGCCCTATATATTTAAGTCTTTTGATGTAAATGGTCTTAATTGTTATTTATATGAAGCTATAGCAGCATCATGTGCAGCCCCTACTTTTTTTGATCCTATAAAACTTGAGAATAAACTTTTAGCAGATGGTGGTATCTTTGCTAATAATCCAAGTTTACTTGCATATACATCTGCTCTTAATGATTTTCATATAGAACCTCAAAATATAAGGATTTTATCTATAGGTTGTGGCTATCTTAATAATTGTTATGAAGAAAGTAAGCATTGGGGTCTTGTTAATGGTTGGAAAGTAAGAATACTTACAGACTTTGTGGCATCACTACAATCTGAAAGTAATAATGTCTTATTAGAAAAGCTTCTTTTAAAAGATAATCTTTTACGTTTAAACTTCCCTAATATAAATAATATAGCATCAGATGATTTTAATGCTGTAAATGATCTTATTGATATAGCTAATAATTGTTTTAATGCAGAGAAAAAAAACATTTTAAACTTTTTTAATAATATGTAATTTATGAATAAAAGTATTTCTTTAATTAATTAAATATAATAAAATTCATATTTTTATTAAAAACTTGCTAAAAAATGTTATATTTGCACAAATTTTCAGATGTTTTTTTATTTTGGGGTTTTCAATGCATAAATTACATGTTGCTATTCTAGCCGCTTTACTCTCCTGTTCTTCATATTCTTTTGCTGCGACCTCTGAGTCAAATCAAGGTGTATATGAATTAAAAGGCACTATTCAAAGTATGAATGAAGAGCTATCTGCTCAAAGAAATAATCTAAGTGCCTTAAAAAATGAAATTTATTTAAATAAAGAGGCAAGTGATGCTTTTAATAAAAATGTATTAAATGAACTAAAAGCATTACGCCGTCAAAATCAATCTCTAGTTGATTCTTTATTTGGTGAAAATGCAAAACCTATAAATGATAAAAATACCGTAATGGATATAAAACCTCTTAAAAATTACGATCTTCAAACACCAGATGGCAAAATGTATTTTGGCGAAAATGAATTTATCTATGTTAAAGAAGTTAATGCTTTCTTTGATGCAAGAATAGATACTGGTGCTGCTGTATCTTCAATTTCTGCAACTAATATTACAGAATTTGAACGTAAAGGTAAAAAATGGTGTAAATTCACTATTGAAGCTAATGAGAGATCAATTGAGGTTGAAGCTCCTTACTCACGTAATTCAAATATTAGACAATCAACATCTCATGATATACATAAGAGAATTGTTGTTGAGTTAAATATTAAAGTAGGCGATTTCTCAACTGTAGCTGAATTTACTTTAGCTGATAGACGCAAACTTCAATACCCTCTTTTAATAGGTCGTAACCTTCTTCAGGATATTGCTGTAGTTGACGTAGCACGCAATCACGTACAACAAAAAAATCCAGATGAAAATACTTTAGTTCTCTTTAGTAGAAAGAAATTTGAAGAATTTAAAGATAAAAAGATAAATCCAAATAAGGTTTATGATGAAAATTTAAAATCTAAAGCAGGCTTAATTGCAACACCTAATGAGTCAAATGGAGCTAATTTAGGTGCAGATTCAAATAAAGCTCTACCTTTAGTAAATCAAAAGATTGCTAATAAAGAAAAAGAAAATCAATAAAAAAGGAGCTCTTTAATATGGTTTCTCGTGGCGTTTTTTATGTCGTTACAACTATATTGTTCATAGTTGGTATTCTACTTATGGTATATCAACATGTAACATTTGAAATTCCATACCTACCATCAAATCAAAGACAAGTATGGACTGTTGAGGCTAAAGTTGAATTTGAGCCAAATAATAAAGCAACTATTGTAGATTTTGCAGTTCCTGCAATTCAACCTGGATTTACTCAATTAAAACAATCTACAGCATCTGTAGGTTTTGGTACTACCTATATTGAGAAAAATGAAAGAATCTATGTTGAATGGACTAAAAGAAATCCTGTTGGTTTACAAACTCTATATTACAGAACAGATTTTCTTCGTGATGAAAATGCTAAAGATTCATCTATGACTGTACCTGAAATATCAAAGAATGTAGAACCAGAGCCATACTATACTGCAATGGCTGATATTGCTGATGCTGCTCATCAAAAATCTGCAAATCCATTCTCTTTTGTAGTACAAGTTATAAATGAACTTGAAAAGAAAAGCGATAGTACAAATCTACTTCTATCTCAATATGATAGAGCTTCTTTATTAGTACATATTTTAGATCTTGCTAAAATTCCATCACGTATTGTTGGTGTTTTAGACTTAGAAGATGGTCGTCGTAATAGAGGTTTATCTAATCGTGTAGCTGTTTTTGATGGTACTAAATATGAGATTTTTGATCCAAAAACAGGTATGTCTGGTATTAATAAAAATCAATTAATTTGGGTTGATCACTCAGGCTCTCTACTTGATGTTCAAGGTGGTAGTAATGCTCGTGTTAGCTTCTCTATCATCAAAAACTCAATTCCTATAGCTGAAGCGGCAAAGCAAAGAGCAGCTGCTGCTATTGCATCTGGTGAAGATATTGTATCTTTATCAATTTCAACACTACCTATTGAAGAACAATCTCTATTTAAGACTATCTTATTACTTCCAATAGGCGTTTTAATTGTTGTATTTTTACGTGTAATTATTGGTATTAAAACATCAGGTACATTCATGCCTGTGCTTATTGCTATGGCATTCTTACAAACATCTTTAGTTGTAGGTCTAATTGGTTTTGTATAAATTGTATGTATTGGTCTTGTAGTTAGATCTTGGTTATCCCATCTAAACTTACTCTTAGTAGCTCGTATATCAGCTGTTATTATTACAGTTATAGGTATTATTGGTGCTATTTCTTTAATTACTTATAAGATTGGTTTAACTGAAGGTATTAAGGTAACATTCTTCCCTATGATTATTCTTTCATGGACAATTGAGAGAATGTCAATTCTTTGGGAGGAAGAAGGTTATAAAGAAGTTATTAAACAAGGTGGTGGCTCACTATTTGTAGCTGTATGTGCTTTCCTTGCAATGAATAGCGTAGTTATTCAACATATAACCTTTAACTTCCTAGGTCTTCAATTAGTAATTTTAGCTCTAGTTCTTACTATGGGTAATTACACTGGCTTTAGATTAACTGAACTTAAGAGATTTAAGCCATTAGTTGCTCAAATTAAAAATGACCAAAATGGTAGTCAAGAAGAAAAAGAGGCTTTAAGACTAAACGAAGAACGTAAAAAAATAAAATCAAATCCTCAACAAGCAATGTCTGAAATTATGAATGAATTATCTCCAAATAAAGATAATGAACATAAAGATAAAGAGGATAAATAATAATGGCATTTTTTGATTTTTGTAAAGGTTTTACAAACAAATATGCAAATCCTTTTGAGCTATATGAATATGGCATTATGGGTATGAACCAACGTAATGTTAATTACATTGGTCGTTACAATAAACGCCGTCTTTATCCTTTAGTTGATAATAAATTAAAGACTAAGAAAATGGCTCTTGAACACAATGTTAATACCCCAAATTTAATTGGCTCTATTAAGAGCCAAGTTGAGGCTGAAAACATTGTTAAAATCTTAGGTGAGCATAAAGAGTTTTGTATTAAACCTGCTCAAGGCTCTGGTGGTAAAGGTATTTTAGTTATCACAGGTCGTGAGGGTAAGGCTTTTGTAAAGGCATCAGGTCAAGTTATATCAAGTCATGATATTAGACGTCACGTATCTAATATTCTTGCAGGTCTATTTTCACTTGGTGGTAAACAAGATATTGCTTTAATTGAGGATTTAATTCACTTTGATCCTGTTTTTAATGGTTATAGCTATGAAGGTGTACCAGATACACGTATTATTGTATTCCAAGGTTTCCCTGTCATGTCTATGATGCGTTTATCAACAGCAGCATCTGATGGTAAAGCTAACTTACACCAAGGTGCTGTAGGTGTTGGTATTTGTATTAGAACAGGTCGTGCTGTACGTGCTGTACAATATAATGAACCAATTAAATTCCATCCTGATACTAATAATGATCTATATTCATTAAGAGTTCCTCATTGGGATAAGGTTTTACATTTAGCTGCATCTTGTTACAACATGTCAGGTCTTGGCTATATTGGTACAGATATAGTTTTAGATAAAGATAAAGGTCCTATGCTACTTGAATTAAATGCCCGCCCTGGTATGGCTATTCAAACAGCAAATAATGCAGGTCTGCTTCCTCGTTTACGCCTAATTGAAGCTCTTACACAAAGACAAAGTCTGTCTATTGAACAAAAAGTAGCTTTTGCTAAAAAACACTTTGGTGTATATGATGAAATGTAAGTTTTTACTAGATTAGAAATAAAAAGAGAGGCTTTAAAACCTCTCTTTTTTTATATGCTTTTTTTTATTTTTCAATCATAAAAGGATTGTCTTTTACAAACTCTAAATTTATCTTTGGATATGAACCAAACTTACCCATTCTATATTGATTAGTTGTAGATAAATCATTTCTAAAATCTGTTTCAACTAAAGGATGAATTACAGTTTCTTGCTTTTCATTCTTATCTAAAATAAAAATCTGATCTTTTCTAAAATCTAGATCAAGCAAATTATCATCATGTGTTGTAAAAATTAATTGTGAACTTCTACGACATCTCTTATATAAATAGATAATTTCATCAGCAAGTTTATGATGCAATCTATCACCAAAATCATCGATAAAAATTGGTGTTGCATTTTCAAGAGACTCAATAATTGCAAAGACTAAATATATAATGTCACGTATAGCCTCTGATTGTGTATTTACAAAATCAAGAGCAACTTCACCTATAATATTGCCATCTTTATCATATTTATTTTGAATACAAAGTAATTTTGCATCAATAAATTTACTATTGTAGATAAAATCTGTAGTATGAGCTGAACTCATATCAGCAATACTTTCTACATCAAGACCTTTTATATGAGCATCTAAGTTTGACACTATTTTTTCTAAAAGATCTAATTTTTCGCTCTTTTCACCTAGCTTTCTCTTTAATAAAAGTTCCTTTAATTTTTCTTTGTAATAATAGAATTTATTACTCTTATCATAAGTACGTCTATTTAAGATAGCTAGTTTTTCAAAGAAAGATGTAAAATTATCACGAATAAATGTGTCATTACAATCTTGAAGAATTTTAATTAAAGATCTATTTGTATTATTTGAAAAATAATCTTTAATACCAAAACTTTTTATATGATTTTGAGATAAAGTTAATAATTCGCCATCACATACATGAAATACTGTATCAAAGCTCTTTTTACCAGTACCTTTTACTAAAAGCTTTTCAGATATAATTACTTCATGTTCTTTGTCTAACTCAATAGAATATTGTAGATAGTTTTTATTATGAATAAAATCTATTGAAAAAGTAGTAAATTCTTTTTCATCAGATAAAGCAAAACCATCAAAGTTAAATAAAGAAGTCTTCTCTACGGTAAAGAAGCGTTTAAAAAATCTAATACCCTCTAAAAAATTACTTTTACCACAACCATTTCTACCTGTAAGTAGTGCAATTTTTAAAAGTCTATTTTTATTTTTTCTATCACTTACATTCTTAGAGCTAGAAAAATATAGTTCATCTTCTTTAAAATAATAAATATTATCTGCATATGAATTTTGTCCAAATGCACATAAACTAATACCTTGCCTTTTATTAATAGACTTGTAATTTGAGATATAACAACTAACTAGCATAGTGATAGATCCTTTTTAAACAATCTTTATATTAAGATATATTATAGTATTTTTTTACAAAAAAAACGACAATTTATTATTTATTAAAAATAATTAAAGCTAAAGTTAATATATAATATCTATAAGTATAATTTAAATTATAATTTAAGATTTGTATTAATTTATTACATTAAAAAAGTAAAAATATATAATATTCTATTATTTTAAATATTCTTTATATGTAGTAATTCATTATATATATAATAAGATGTTTTATATACTATGTTGTTTTATTTTTAATATTTAAGAATATTTTATAAAACTATAAGATGATAAATTAATAAAGTTTTAGTGTATACAAATGATGTCACTTTTAATGACATCATTTTCTAAAATTTAAGTGATTTTATCTATGATCTACTTTTCTTGTTAAATAATCACCACATGATTGCACTACTTGCACCATAATAATTAAAATCACTACTGTTGATATCATAATATCAAGTCTAAATCTTTGATAACCAAAGCGTATAGCTAAATCACCAAGACCACCTGCACCAACTGTACCTGCCATAGCTGTACAACCAATAATTACAATAATTGTAATAGTAAAGTTTTGAATAAGCTCAGGTAAGGCCTCTGGTAGTAAGATACGTGATACTATTTGCCAAGGACTTGCTCCCATTGATGTTGCAGCCTCAATAAGACCATATGGTACTGTTCTTAATGATGTTTCAACTAAACGAGCTAAAAATGGTATTGTTCCTATAGTTAAAGGCACAATAGCAGCATTTGTACCTATTGATGTACCTACTATATATTTTGTAAGTGGCATTACAGCTACTAATAAAATAATAAAAGGAATGGAACGTAAAGCATTAACTAAAGTACCTAGTACTTTATAAAATAACTTATTCTCCCAAAAATATCCCTTTGATGTTATAAGCAAAATAACACCTAATGGTACACCTAAAAGTATTGATATAGCTGTAGATACAAAAACCATATACAATGTATCAAGTGTAGCTCCTTGTAATAAGGTTACTAATTGTGGACTAATATTAAATGTCTGATAAAGGAGTTCTTGTATCATAACCTAAAACCTCAACTTTCTTTACTCTCTTTATAAACTCATCTATAGCAATATGTATCATATCCTCATCACCAACAACCTCTACAACCATAAGTCCAAAAGGTTCACCTTTAATATGATCTATACTTCCAGATAAAATACTTATAGTACAGCCTGTAGCTTTAGCTACATCTACAATAACAGGAGCATCTGCCTTTGCACCTAAGAATAAAAGCTCAACTACAGCTTTTGCACCCTTTGTATAACTGTCCTTTATCTTAGTATGTTTTAAAAGTTCAGGTAGACCACGTCTTACCACTGAACTTACAAGTCTTTTTGTTAAATCTTGTTTTGGATTTGTAAAGATATTTATAGTGTCATCAAGCTCTGTAATAGTGCCACCATCAATAACAGCTACCCTATCTACACAATCTTTAATTACTTCCATTTGATGGGTAATAATAACAATAGTTAAATCTAACTTTTTACGTAAGTCTTTTAATAACTCTAAAATAGAACTTGTAGTTTTTGGATCTAATGCCGATGTTGCCTCATCACAAAGTAGTACTTTTGGATCGCCTGCTAATGCTCTTGCTATACCTACTCTTTGCTTTTGACCACCTGATAGTTGAGATGGATACATTGAAATCTTGTCACTTAAACCTACAAGATCTAAAAGATATAAAACTTTCTTTTTTATCTCATCTTTATTTAATTTACCCTCAAGCTTTAAAGGAAAAGCTATATTGTCATACACAGTTGCAGATGATAATAAATTAAAGTTTTGGAAAATCATACCAATATGACGTCTTTGCTCACGTAATTGAGCATCACTTAAAGCAGTTAAGTCAACATTGTCTACAATAACCTGACCTGTAGTTGGTCTTTCAAGTAGATTTATTAATCTAATTAATGTAGATTTACCTGCACCTGATAGACCTATAACACCAAATATCTCCCCTTTTTCAATAGATAAAGATATGTCCTTAAGTGCTCTTACTTCCTTTGCAGTGCCTTCATTGTAAATCTTTTGAATATTACTTAGTTTTATCACAAAGATTGCCTTGAATTGAAATTTAAAAATTAATATTAATTTATTTTAACATATTTAATATATTTATATAAAAATGCACTTTTAATGAAAGTTATACGTAAAAATATGAGCATTTTACATAGAAAAATTTCGATAAAAACAATGTAGTTTTTTACCTATTTTTATAAAATTTTAGTGTTTTAATGATTTATCTATGTTTTTTTATAGAAGTATATAAATGTTTTTTTAAAAATGTATTAAAATTATAAATATGAAATTATAGTGAAGTCACTATTTATTTTGATACAAAATATATCAAAATAGTCTATACGTTTTATAAAGAGTTTTATATGTACAATAATTTTGACGATAATAATCAAAATAATACACAAAAAAGAACTTCTAGTGTAAATAGTTCCTTGCAGGAGATTTATAATCAATTTCTTCCTCAAGATCTTAACAATAACACTAAAGCTCAAGAAGATTATATAGTTGATCCTAAAACATTAAATCAATCTAGCTTTAATAATAAACAAAATCATAAAGAAGATTCTTTTATATTAGATCCTCTTGAAGCTCCTCAAGGCTTAAATATTACTGATTTTGAAAAAAACTTCGATTTTTCAGATTTTACTGTCTCATCTAAAGAAGATACTAATTTAAAAAAAGAAGTAGAAAATCAAAATCAAAGTTATAATGATATTCATAATCAAAAGATGAATGAAAGTTTTGAGATAAATGATAGTTTTTTAAATTCTCAAAACACATTTACAGCACCTGCTATTCAACAGCAGTTAGCAAGCCTTGATGAAAAAATTAGACAAATTAATAATCAACAAGGTATTCCATCTGCTAGCATTAATGCAAGCATACAACAACCACATATTGAAGATAGTTTAAAAAGACCTAATCCTTTTAAACAAACTTTAGCTGAAAATGATCTTAGCTTACATAGAGATAAAGCACCTCAAAATAAAGTAAATACAGTAGATCAATCTGTTTTAAATAATGCAACTAATGTAGCTAATGCTGTAACAGCAGCTCCTATGCAGTCTTTAGATATAAATAATCTTAATAAAACTAAGACTAATGATGAATCTGATCCAAGTGCAGCTATATTAAATGATGCTGTCTTAAGACAAGATTTGATTGATAATATAGATACATCAAATCTTACTAAAGAACAAAAAGCATATTATCTAAATCATGAAGAAGATCCTGATGCTTTTGTTGATGAGGACTATATAAAAAGACGTAAGGTTAAAGCTAAACTTTTACAAGAAGTTGCAAAAGAAGCTTCTTTAGATAAAACCTTTGGTAAAAAAGAAGAGATTTATAATCAAATTCAAAAAGAAAGATCTAAAATTGAAAGCCAAGATCTAAATGAGGATATTGTATCTTTATCTAATCAAAAGAAAGAGAATGCAAAAGATGAAGAAAATACTCAAAAAATAAAAAGACCAAAAGTTGATTTTTCTTTATCTTATCTATTTTCTCAATTTAAAGGTGCTTTTATTGAATATACAGCTATAAATGCTTTTAGATCTAATAAAGCCTATACTTATAAAGTACCATATGCAGCATCTATGGGCTTTATACATTTATTTTTTGGTTTATTTATTATAGCTATAGATTCTTTCTTATTTATACAGACAAATAAGGAAATTACAGCTATATCTTTATTAGTATTAAGCTTATTCTTAATAGGTACAAGTGCATTTAAAGGTATATCATCTATATTTGCAACTATGACACATACAAAGTCACAAACCTATATAGCACCTTTAGTTACATTTATATTTGCAGCTATATTTGTCTATACATATCAAAGTTTGCAAACTCATAATAGTGCCTTTGAACTTATAATAACCTATATTTTAGCTTTATTTGTAAGTTCGCAAATGGCATCAACACTTGCATTTAATGGTTATGTAGATGAATACTCAAATTATTCAAGAATGTCTCTTTTTGGCATAGTATTATCTGCAATTATTTGTATAGGTCTTACATTCTTACTTCTAAACCCAATTGTAGCTTCATCTGTTATTGGTGTAACTTTATTTTTTAGAACCTTAATAGATTTAATACTACAAAAATATGAAATAGCTATTGATAAAGAAAAAGTTATGGCTTGTATGCTTATCTTATTTATAGTGATTAGTTTAGATATAACTTTCTTTGCTATGAAAGTAGTGTTCTTAAGTAACTTTACTATAAATGTAGTAAAACTCTTTAATATAAATAACCTATATCCAAGTTTATTTATGCTAAGAATGTAGATTAAAAAATTCCTAGAGGTAATAATACCTACTAGGAATTTTTTTTAAATAATATGTTGTAATATTGCTTCTTCAATTTTTTCTTTAAAGTTTGTTTTCGTTATCTTAAGCTCCTTTGCCCCTAACTCTATAACAGGTGGAAAACCGTCATCCTGTTTAAGTCTTTCTATCATACTTGAGTAGTCATCCTTATCAGTACAACTATGAGGCATTGGTCCTACCATTACTAAATCATAGCCATCTTGATATTGTAACTTTCTAAAATTGAAAGTTTTAGCTTTAGCATATTCAAGTACAAACTCAAATCTGCTCTTATCAAGGCCATAATTTTTTATGATTCCAAGAAGTTGATTAACTTTTACATCGCTTTGTCCTATGATTAAAATTTTGCCATCTTTATTTAAAGATAGAGATTGCTTTAAGTAATCAAGTTTTATAAGGTGGAGGAACTCCTCCACTTTATTTGACTTGTTTAATCTAAAAAGCATCTCAAACATTTCATTATTTAGCTCCTTTTTAAGTAAGGCAGCTAAATTTAGGAGATCCTTTTTACTAAACATAGACTTTATAACCCCTCATCAAAGATTAATGGTAATCTACTAATAGCTGCATTTAATTGATTTTGTAATAAAGATACCTCATCTAATGCCTCTTTGTACTTAGTGCCTATAGCATTTTGTACCTCAAGACTTGCTAGTGGTATCTTAATCTTTTTTAGTGTATCAACTGCCATAGTAATTAAGGTAGTTCCTACACTACTTTCTTTAAGTATAGTTTGTCCTATAGAACTATCAAAGAAAGCTTTTAAATAATATGGATTAATCTTTGTTTCATCTAGCTTTAATATATAGAAAATGCCACTTGCTAAAATCTCTTTATCATCGTCTATATTTGCTACAGCAGTTTTATATGGATAACCACTTTTTGAGATAATTAAATTATTGTTTTCTAGACAATATTTTTTGTGCTTATTCTCAATAGTAGATAGATAAGGTAAATTCTTATCAATAACACCATTTTTTATATTAGATAATGAAAGCAAACACTTATTTGTCTTTTCTTGTGTTATATATTTATCTGCATCTCTTGCAGTAAAAGGTACACCACGCACAATTTCCTTTATAACAGAATTAAGAGGTACTGCATTTTCAAAAAATATCTCTTCTTTATTATAAAAACTTGCATTTAAATTATAATCATTCTCCTCAATCTCTTTTAAAGACACATCCTTACTATAAGCACAGTCTTCTTGTAGTGCTTTTAAAATTGATTCTATATCGCTTTCATTAAAGGTATTAACACGGCGACCTTTTTGATAAAGTTCACTTGCATCTATCATACGTATGCTATTGTTAACACTATTACTAAAGATAATTAAACTACAATTAGTAGATATATTACTAAACATGTTTTTTGGTAGTGTAATAATACATTTAATAAGTTTTTTAGATACAAAGATTTCTCTTGTTTGTCTATCTATACCATTTAAAAGACTGCCTGTGGTAGCTATAGCTATACCTATACCATTCTTTTTAAGTAAAGAACAAATTAAAGCATTAAAGATCCAATCTGAAATTCTTGCTTTATCTATATCTTCATGAAAGACTTTCTTTAGATTTGATAAATCTACAAAATCTTTTAATCTAAGACCTAAAGGATATTGGAAGAAAATCTTATCAAAACGAGTTTTTTCTTCTAAAAGAGAAAAAGCATTACAAGTTTTTAACTTTATCTTATTATCTAAAAGCTCATTTAGCATAGAAACATAATCTATACACTTTTGATTTATATCAAAACCAAAAAATGAACTTGACTCTTTATTTAAAACAGCTTTTAGTAATACATTGCCATAACCACAACCTAGATCTGCAAACTTATCACCATCTTTTAAATCTAAAAGCTTATAACTTAAATCTGCAATAGTTATTGGTGTTTTATTTTCACTTATAGTAGAGTCTAAAGATAAGTTTTCTATAGGCATTAAAGCAACTAAAGCTAGATCTATAGCTTCAGCTTTCTCCATAATTTCAGTTAGTTTTTCTAAACAAAGATCTAAATTGTTATTATTTAAAATAGTATCTAACATACTTTTATTTAAAGAAAGAGAATTACCTTCTAAAAACTTTTTAGAAAGTAAAGTAGATCTATTTGTAATTTTTGCTTTATACATAATATAGGCAAATATAGATCTATAGTTAATAACCTCTCTAAGATATTTAGAAATACAATTTGAGATTTCATTTGCAAGAATTAAAGAAGACTCTTGTCTTTCTTTATTTAATAATGAGGTATTAATATCTAATTGCATAAGCTCTCCTTCAAATTAAAATAAAAAATTATGGTTATTTATAACCACGTTTTATATATTAGTATATGTTTTTAATTTTTACAATGGTTATTAATAACTATTTTTTTATTTTTAGTTAGATTTATAATAACATCTTGATTTTTAATAAATTAAAAATATTAAGGTATTAATATACTCCATAATAATAAAATAAAACTTTTTTTAAGACCACACCGTTTTGGTAAGAGCTTAAATCTATCTATGCTCTATTATTTCTTTAGCATAGAAAGTACTAGTGAAAATAAAGAGCTACTTTCTTTAATAACAAAAGATCTAATCTTAAATGATGATGGTGTTTATGTTGAAGAGATAAAGTAGGTTAATAAAAAAAGAAGCAAGGATAGATGTTTACACATTATCTTTGCTCTTTTTATATTTATCTTATAATTATAAAATATATGGAATTAATTATAATAGTTAAATAAAAAGGAGAATAATATATGAAATCTATAGATATTACCTCTAGTGATTTTAAATATTTAATTGAAGAGGATTGTTTGTTTATAGATAAAAGTTTATTTATTGAAAGTCTTTTAAAAGATGCTGATATTATTAATCTCTTTTTAAGACCACGCCGTTTTGGTAAGAGTTTAACTTTATCAATGCTTAAGTATTTCTTTGACATAGAAGGTGCTACTGAAAATAAAGAGCTATTTAAAGGTTTAAAGATAGAGCAGTCTCCATACTTTAGTGAAATGGGTAAATATCCTGTTATTTATCTAGATATGAAAGATTTAGGTAATACTTATGAAAAGTTAGAAAGGAATTTAAATAATAAAATTTATCGTTTATTTGTAAATTTTAATAAAGTTCTTGAAGGTGATATATTATCTATAAATGAAAAGAATGCCTATAATAAAATTATGAACAGTGATGCTATTGATATACCTTTAGCTCTTGATATCTTATGTAGTTCTATATCTAAATTCTATGGTCAACAAGTTATAGTTTTAATTGATGAGTATGATGCTCCTTTAGTTAAAGCTTATAAACATGGTTACTATAATGAAGCTGTAGAATTATTAAGTCAATTTTATGGTGTTCTTTTAAAAAATAATACATACACAAGACTTGCTGTAA
>JARHZF010000077.1 GCA_029258325.1 Anaerobiospirillum sp.
CTGCACCTGTTGTATCAATAGCATTAACCTTAAATGGTGGTAGTTTTTGACAAGTATCATGAGTTACTATCATACTGCCACGTGAACCCATGGTTACAAGCACATTTTTAATACCAGCATCAATTAAGGTCTTAGCTGCCTTTTCTACCTCTTCATCAGTATCTACAGGTAGCTTTGTAAGTGTGCTTAGCTCTGATTCATTTGGTACAAAGAATGTACATGATTTAATCTTCTCTAAATCTAAATTAGGATCAGCTGGAGCTGGATTTAAAAGTACAGGAATATTATGCTTTTTACCAAATTCAATAGCGTAATAAACTGTATTTATATCAATTTCAAGTTGCAAAATGATAAGTGAGCATTCAAGTAATTTATCTTTTGCATTTTCTATATCATCTGCATTTAATAAAGCATTTGCACCCTTTATAATTAAAATTGAATTTTGTGAGTTTTTATCTACAAAAATTGGGGCAACACCTGATGTTGTATTCTCTACAATCTCACAATGTGAGGTATCAATACCATAATTTTTTAAGTTTTGTAGTGTATTTTTACCAAAAATATCATCGCCAACTTTAGTTAGCATAAATACTTCAGCACCACACTTTGCAGCGGCTACTGCTTGATTTGCACCCTTACCACCACAGCCTAAAGAAAATGATGGAGCTTCAATAGTCTCACCTGGCTTTGGCATTCTATCTATATAAGAGATTAAATCTACATTGTTTGAACCAATTACAGCTATTTTCATATATATCTCCAAAAATTTTTTATCTAAATCTTTATAAAAAAGGCAACTTACTTAATTATAGTTAAATAAATTGCCTTTAGTTTTATATGTCTTATTTTTTATCTTTTAATTACTAAATTATTTTTCTCTCTTTAACTTCATGAAGAAGAACACACCTATTGCAAAGAAACAGAATGCGTTAATAAAGAATGATAATTGTAATGAACCTAACATATCAGATACTAAACCTTGTATTGCAGGAACAAAGGCTGCACCAACAATTGCCATAACACATACAGCACCTGCTGTTTCTTTGTATTTAGGATCTGCTTCATTTAAAGTCTCTGAGTAAATTGTAGCCCAACCAGGTCCCATTAGAACTGAGATTGCAACAGCTGCGTAGATTGCAGTAATGTTTGGTACAAAGCTTACATATAAAACTAGAGCAATACCAATGATTGAGTAGTAAATCATAACTTTGTTTAAGTTGAACTTAGTAAATAAGATGTTTGCAATGAACTTACCTACAAAGAAGCATACAAAGCTTATAATCATAAAGTCAGCTGCAACTCTTTCATTTAATGAGTGATCTAAATCTAGTGCAAGACGAATTGTAAATGACCATACAGCAACTTGCATACCTACATATAAGAACTCAGTTAAAATACCACCCATAAATCTCTTATTAGTAATTAAGTGACTTACAGCTTCCTTAAAGCTTGGACGACTTACATGAGCTTCTACGTGACCCTCTTTATCCTTGTTCTCTTCTATTACTTTACATGTTGGTAATTTTGTAAATAGAGCTATGATAAATACTACACATAATATGCCAATAATGATCTTGTATGGTTCAAGAGTAAATTGTAGAGCTTCTAATTTTAATTGATGTAAAGCTTCTGCATTGTCACCTAATTTACTCATCTTATTAGCTAAACTTTCACCTTCTTGGAAAATTAAGTACTTACCTAAAACAATACCAGATAAGAAGCCTACAGGTGTAAAGGTTTGAGAAATATTAAGACGTAAAGTAGATGTCTCTTTAGGTCCTAGCATAGTTGAGTATGTATTACATGATGTCTCAAGGAAGCCAAGACCAATTGCTATACCAAATACTGCAAATAAGAACATTGTATAAGTAGCCATACCTGATGCTGGGAAGAATAAGGTACAACCTACAATGTAGAAAGCAAGACCAATTAATATACCTGTCTTATAGTTTGTTTTACTAATAACTTGAGCTGCAGGTAAAGATACTAAGAAGTAACCACCATAAAAAGCACTTTGTACTAAAGCTGTTGCAAAGTCTGATAAAGTAAATACACTCTTAAATTGAGTAATTAAGATATCATTTAAACTTGCAGCACAACCCCATAGAGGGAACATACAAGAAATTAAGATAAATTGGAATAATGGTGTCTTATTTAGATAACCATTATTATATTGGATAAGCTTATTATCTTTAGACATAATATGTCTCCAATTGATGTAAAATATATTAATAAACTATGTAAAAACCTTAACTTAAAAAAGTTCTAAATTTGTTTTACATTTATCTCACTAAAGTAAGCAAGTTTTTAAACTTTTAAAAACACACTTTTAAAAATTAAAGGTTAGACTTTTAATCAAAATAGACTACTTAAGAAATAACCTTTAATTAAAAAATACTTTTTGCAAACTAAAAATAAAATTTTACAAAAAGTGTTGGTTTATTCTTGTTATTAATATTAGCTTTTCTACATAGAAGAATTTAGATAAATATCACATATTCTAATTTTCAATCTTTACAAATGTTCATATTTTTAGAAGTTTAATAAAGTTAAAAAACAATAACTAACAACAAAATTTTTGTGTACTTTAATGGTAAAAAGGTAATCTTTTTTACAAAATTTCACTATTATCTCAATAATCTTTTATTTTTATATTTTAAAAACAATATGTTATTTTTTTATGGCTAAAATTTGAGTGATTTTTTTATGAAAAAATACATCAAATAAAAATAAACATATTTTCATAAAGCTTACAAAGCTTGTTTTTATAAGACTTTTATTAAGATTAAATATACACACAATAACTTTTGCTCATTTTTTTTTCAAAAAGAGATGTAATTTTGTTTATTTTTGGTTCAATAACATAAAATAAATGTTATTTAATTAAACACAAAAATGTATAAATAAAAATCAAGATTTAGAATGTAAACATAAAAATACAAAGATAAAGTTCATATAAGATTTACCTTGTTTTCATTTTTATATAAGATTGAACTATTTTAGTTTAATTAACAACACAATAATAACAAGGACTAAAGATAATAATATATGTGTAAAAGTTTATAGCAAATGTAACATTTATCATAAAACTATAGCTTTTAATAGTTTAAGTTTTTAATAAAACTATAGTATATAGTACTTTATTTCTTTATTAAGTTTTTGTGTTTTTATTGCTACAATAAATCTAAGTTCCTAGCTATTAAAATATAAAAGAATATATTTAATTAAAATAAGAGGAGATATTGTTATGAAAGGCATAGCTATTGGTGAAGAGTTTTTTAGAAGTTTAATAGAAGAAGATTGTTTATATGTAGATAAAAGTCTTTTTATTGAAAAAGTTTTAAAAGAAGATGCTAAGGTACAACTCTTTTTAAGACCTCGCCGTTTTGGTAAGAGCTTAAATCTATCAATGCTTAATTATTTCTTTGACATAAAAGAAGCTACTAAGAATAAAGATATCTTTAAAGGTTTAAAGATAGAAAAGTCTCCATACTTTAGTGAAATGGGTAAATATCCTGTTATTCATTTAAATATGTATAACTTAGGTTATACTTATAAAGAGTTAAAAAGTGATTTAAAGGTAAAAGTTCGTGATGCATTTAAAGCATATGAAAATATTATAAAAAGTAGTGATGCACTACAAGAGTCTTTAAAAAATGATTGTCTTAACATTTATGAAAATAAAGAATTTAATGCAAGTGATGCTATAAAATTATTGTGTA
>JARHZF010000178.1 GCA_029258325.1 Anaerobiospirillum sp.
GCTGATTCTATGATAGCTTTAGGTGTTATGTAAATAATGTAACCTTATTTAGATTTATAATAAATCTATAAATACAAAGATAATTTTATAAAAAGTATTTTTATAAGAAAACTTACTCATTAATATAATCAATTACCACAAAGAAAAGCTATTTCTCTTTGTGGTAATTTTTTTTGTATAAACTTATCGTAAACTTTTACAAGATTGTAAATACTTACAATAAGGTTATTAATTTTAATGTAAGATTTGTAATGTGTTGTTAGTAATTGTATTAAATGAATCCATTGTAAAAAACATCATTTTTTATACCGCAACTAATATCCAACTTGTACCATTTTGCTCTAAGTGTTTAAAAGATCGTGGTCAATCTATTAATTTTGATATTAGATTTGTAGCATTTGAATTTAAGTTTTAAGAGTTTAGGTAAATGTATCAATATGATAAGACATTATGTTTTTGCATTATTACCTATAATCAACATAGTGCTTTCTTGTTTATAAACAATACAAATATTTTATGAACTTTCTTCTATCTGCCTTGTACCGTGACAATAATTCTCTTAATTTAAAACCATAATTTTTTTATCTAAGTGAACTTTAACATTTACACAATATTAGTTTATGTAAGATTTATCTTGTTTTACATGATATAGAGCTATATTGTTGTAATTAATGGAAATAATAACATAACTACAATATTTGCATTTTGTCATAAGTGAAAATAGTTCTTTTTTATAAAAGGACTATAAAGTCTTTTTATAAAAAAATCCTAAGAGAATTAACCCTTAGGATTTTACATACAAATATCTAATCTTTTAAATTAGATATTTTACTAGAGTCTTATACTTTTAAATTAGATTTTATTTAAAATCTAAGTCTAATACTTCTTTCATTGAGTAAAGACCTGCTTTTTTGTTTTCAAGCCACATCGCAGCACGAATAGCACCACGAGCAAAGGTTTCTCTTGATGATGCTTTATGTGTTAAGGTTACAGATTCACCATCACATAGGAAGTTTACATCATGTACACCTACAATATCACCACCACGAACAGATGAAAAACCAATAGTACCATATTGTCTTTCACCTGTAATACCATCACGACCTGACACCATAACGTCTTTTAAATTGACATTACGACCTAAAGCTGCGGCCTCTCCCATAGCGATAGCAGTACCAGATGGACAGTCTACCTTATAACGGTGGTGTGCTTCAACTATTTCTATATCAGCATCTTGCATAATTGAGGCTGTTTTTTTAATTAAAGATAATAAAATATTGATACCAACAGAAAAGTTTGCAGCCCATACAATAGCTATATCTTTTGATGCTTCTTTTATTAAATCTTTAGCATCATCATCAAAACCTGTTGTACCTAAAACAACTTTAACATTATGAGCACGTGCAAAACTTAATGTCTCTAATGAACAATCAGGGCGTGTAAAATCTATAAGAACATCAGGAATAATGTCTAATTCTTCAAAAGATGGGACAACAGGAACGTTACAATTTATTGGTAAATTATTTGTATTTCTATCCACACCACATACTACTTTTACGCCATCAAGTCCCATAAAACAATTAACAAGAACATGACCCATACGACCACAAATTCCAACAATTCCAACTTTAAGCATTTAGAGCTCCCTATATAAAGTTATTAATCCTTTTTTAAATTGATGTTGTGAAGCGGTAAAACCTTGACTTGTATAAAAGTTTATAGCATTGGTATTACGAGGTTGAACTGTAAGTAAAGCCATATTTCCACCTGCATTTTTAATTAAATAACAAGCAGCTTTAACTAAAGCCTTACCAATACCAAAACCAAAGTATTTAGGTGCAACATATAATGTATGTATATAACCTGCTTTTAAATCATACTCTAAAGACAAGAAACCTACTTTAAATTTTTTATTATTGTAAATTATTGAGGCAACTATTACTCTATGTATCTTAGATTTTATTCTATCTGACCAAAGACGGTGCAATATCTTAAAATCAGGTTGCCATTCATCTGATCTATTTTCATAAGGAATAGCCAATTGCTCAATTGTTGCAATAGTACTTACATCTTGTAAGGTGGCCATATGTACTTCTATATCAAGATCTTTCATAATTGTCCCTGCAATAGTTGTAAAGCACTCTTTTTAGTATCTGATGTGACTACATTGCCACCCATCATACGAGCTATTTCATCAATTCTACTATCTTCATCTAAGCTAGTAATAGTAGAGCTTACCTTGTTATTATCATTAAATTTTGCAACTAAAAAGTGTAGATTTGCAAAAGCAGCTACTTGAGGCAAATGTGTTACTGTTATAACTTGAACATTTTTAGATAGTTCTTTTAATAAAGCACCTACAGCTGATGCTGTACGACCTGAGATACCAGTATCAACCTCATCAAATATAATAGTTTCAGTTGAGTTTATAGAAGATGTTAAAACCTCGATAGTTAGTGCAATTCTAGATAGTTCACCACCTGATGCTACTGCTCCTAAATCATGCAATGATTGACCTAGATTACCTGCAAATAAGAATTTAACATTATCACGACCAAAAGCTCTTGGTTTACAAGTATCATCTCTTATAACATCGACCAAAAATTTAGCATCATTCATAGCAAGTGAATGAATTTTATCACTTACAGACTCTGACATTTTTAAAGCAGCTTCAGCTCTTTTTTTAGATAAAATTAAAGCTTTATCCTCATACTCTTCTCTTTTTTCAATTACTTGTACTTTAAGCTCTTCAATTTCATCTTTTAAGGATAAAAATCTTGCAATTTTTGCATTTAAAACATCTTCATGTTGATATAAAAGAGATGGGGATACCATAAATTTACGAGATAGTTCATGACATTTTGCCATCTTATTTTCAACTTCATGTGTATCAATAAATTCCATATTATGATAGATAGATGTAAGTTCTTCTTTAGCATCATCTAAACATAATAAAGCTTCATTCATACTTTCAATAACAGTTTTTAATTTTCTCTCAAAAACTTGTACTGAAGTTAAATCGCTTATTTGTCTTGAGATTAAATTTATAACATTATCTTCATTATCATCTAAAAGAGATATAGTAGATGCTATAGCGTCATTTAAGCGATTTTGATGTGTACCTTTATCAAAAAGACGTTCAAGTTCTTCATAATCACCTTCTTTTAAATTAAGGCGTTTTAGCTCTTCTTTTTCAAGACGTAGCTTTTTAAAAGTAAGAGCACCTTCTTTTTGTTCTTGACTTAATTTAGTTAAAAGTTGTCTTTTTTCATTATAGCTATTAAAGGCATCATTAACATCTTGTACATAGCTTTGAAGAGTAGCAAAAGCATCTAAAGACTCTAATTGATTTTTCTCATCTAAAAGCTTAATTGAGGCATGTTGACCATGAATAGAAATTAAATAAGGTGCTATTTCTTTTAGCATAGAAATAGTCACACTTTTTGAATTTACATAAGCTTTTGATTTACCATCTTTTGTGACACTTCTTGATAGTAAGATATTAAATTTAAAATCATTACTATCTAATTTTGTATTGTCACTAAGATTATCTTTTGTATTTTGTAAATAATCTTTATATTTTTTATCTAAATTATCTTCAATTTTTTTAATATCATCGTCATCATCTAATAAATCTTTTTCTTTTAAAAGATAAAATAAGTCTCTATTAGATGATGAAAATAAAGCACTAATAGTGCATTTATCAGTACCTTCTCTTACTATATGAGCATCTGTCTTTGAGCCTGATAATAAAGTTAATGCGTCTATAATTAAAGATTTACCTGCACCAGTTTCACCTGTAATACAAATAAGTCCTTTATAAAATTCCACTTCTGTTTTATCTGATAAAGCTAAATTTTGAACGTTAAGATGCAAGAGCATAAGAAAAACCTTATAACAAAAATTAGATAAATTAAAATCTTATTTAAATAACTGTAAGCCCCAACCTAGTTTTTGTCTAAGTACACTATAGTAGTCATAGCCTAAAGGATGGATTAAGGTTAAAGGAACTTTATGTTGTCTTATAATAACAGAGCAAGAGCTATCTGCTCTTATTGTTACTTGACCATCACAATTTATATTAGCAAATTCTGGTGTATCTGTTTTTTCAAATACAATTTTAACTACAGAATTACCTGGAATTACAATTGGAGATGAACTTAAGCTTTGAGGGAACATTGGAACTAAGGATAAGATATCAAGATGAGGCTCTACAATAGGACCTCCAGCTGATAAGGAGTAGGCAGTTGATCCTGTTGGAGTATTTACAATAATGCCATCGCCTCTTAATGTATAGAGAACTTTGTCATTAATAAACACTGAAAACACCATCATATGAGCCATCATACCTGAGTGAATAACAGTTTCATTGGTGGCAAGGGATTGACCTACAAGCTCGCTTACACCATCTTCATCATCACGATAAACACGCACATCAAGCATCATGCGTTTTTCTTTAGTGTAATTACCCTCTACTATGCTTTTTAAAGTAGTATCTAATTCAGATGGGCTTATATCAGTTAAAAGACCTAAATGACCTCTATTTACACCTAAGACAGGCACACCTAGATCAACTAAGGTACGAGCAGCACCTAAAACAGAACCATCACCACCTACCACAATAATTAAATCTTTATCCTTCATTTCTTTTCTTGAAATACAAGGAATTTCAGGAATATTAAAACCAACAGATGTGCTTTGGTCTAAAAAGCTATCTACACCCATTGAATTAAGTAATGAAGAAATCTCACGTATTGCAGGAGCTACAGGTCTTTTGTAAACCTTAGATACAATAACAGCAGATTTTATAGGTTTTTGTGGTAAGTTTGTGTTCACGAAAATAAACCTTTTTTACTTTAAAATTTAACTATAAAAGATAGCTTTAAACATAAATCTTTTACATAAACATTAGTGATATATTATAGCATTTAATAAGTGATCTTTATAAGATTTAAAGAGCTTTAAAAGTTATGGATAAAAGAGATACAAAAAGCACAAAAAATTTTTAATAATTTTAAAAATAACTTTTATTATCAATAAAATAATTTAAGTTTTAGAGTAGACAAATAAAGTTCTTACAGTATAGAATAAATTTAGATTTAGATAAATTTAAAATCTTTATAGCAAAAATCTTTTAAAGTAGTAAATATTTAGCCTTTAAAGCTTAAGTTATTTACATAAAGCTTTAGCACTTAAAAAAAGAATATTTTTATAGTTTACCTTATAATTTATCTTTATACTTTTATAAAAGTATATTTTATATATACTACTTAGAGTTTTAAATTTTGTTTAATTTATAAAATACATTTTTGTTAATTTAATTTTATTAAACTTTAATTTATTTTTATTAAAGTTTGTTAAAAATTAGGTCCGCAATATTTATTACTTTAATTTAATAAAAATCAAATATTTATAAAAATAATTTCAAAAAATTAAAAAAAGGTATTTACAACAAATAAAAAAGTTATATAATGCAAACCATAGTATTTATATATAAGCTGGAAAGGGGCTATGATAACAAGTTTTATCATAGCTCTTTTTTATTCCCCTAAATAGCACTTAATGATCCCCTAAGATCGCAAATTAATTACACCTATACATCATTTACTTATCCTCTTTTTTAAATTTACAACCATCTTTTTTGTAAACAACCTTAATCTTTATCATATCTTTATTTAATTATTAAATTTAAATGTCCAATTTTTAATATTTTTCATCTAGGTATAAGTAATCCTATTAAGTTATTACGATTAATTAGTAATTTTTATTATATTTCAATAACTTAAATATTGTTTAATTTTATCAGTATATTTGTCTGCGATCTTAGGGAATATAAGTGCAAAAAAAATGGAGATCTAAAATAAATCTCCATTGCATTGTTTTTATTGCTTTTTTGTAACTATAGTGTACTACTTTTTTTGTTATTTGAGTTAAAAATAATATTATTATTTTCAATCTTAGTCTTACTATCTTTTTCAACAATACCATCAATACGAATAGAACCCTCATTTTTAACTAAACATCTATTTAATTTTATATTGCCACTTTTTTGTAAACGTAAATTGCCTACATTTAGTAATTGTGAGTTTGAACAATTTAAATAACCTTTAATATCAAGAATATGATTGTTTAATAACATGTCTGTAGTATTTACAATAAAGTTTGCATTATTATCTACAATAATAATAAAGTCATTTACAAGTGAACTTTGATCGTACATGTAATAACTACCATCAATAAACATCTTTCTATTATTTTTAAATAAAGATTCATCACCTTGATGCACTGAACTTAATTTATTGCTCTGAAATCTACCTTGATTCTCAAAATTACTATTACTAAACATAGTAAAGTTTGAGTTATCTAAATCAATACCACTTTTATTTAAAATATTAGCACCATTTGAGAGAAACTCTGATGATGAAAAGTACATAAGTGAGCTATTATCAATATATGAGTTTTCACGTGCAGATAGTAATGACTTTTCTTGTACTATAAATTTACCTTGATTTTTAAAGTCTGCATCTTTATATAAAGATATCTTTGATATATTCTTTAAGGTCATTTGACCTTTATTTGTAAGTGTAGAATTTGGTTTTACATGTATAGTAACACCATCTAAAAGAAGATTACCTTTAATCAAAAATTCTCCACCATTTTCAATTAAGATAGTATTTTTATCAAGGCTTAAATCTCTATTTGTTTTTAAAATTAAAAGCCCCTCAATAGTAATATTATCACTAATATTATTTTGTCCTTGTAACTCAAAACACTCACCTTTCTCTACCTTTGATATCTTTTGTGTTAGATCTTCCATAATTACACAATTGACAGCATAACTAGATAGTGAAAATGCTATTGAAATGAAAAAAAATGCAAACTTAAACATAATTCTGCAAAGCTCCACAATTTTTGCAAAAAATTGCATTTAAAAAATACCACTTAGATCACATCACTATAATATTGTGATTATTTTCAGTAATTTAACCAAAATTTTTATAAAAATTTTAGTAAATTATTGCAATCATTTAGAAGAAGATATAAGATCTACATCACAGTTTTAGAACGAAGTCTTAATAAAAAATGCAAAGCGTTTTGCAAAATTTTGCAAAAAATAAGACTTGGTTCTAACACTGAAGAAAGATTTCATATACAATCCTCCTATAACAACAAAGAGGGTATCCAATTAAGAAAAAGGGATACCCTTTTTTTATGCCTATTTTATTTTACATTTATTTATAAGTAATTTATATACAAAGAGAACAAACTTTATATATATAAAAGCAAAATAAGAAACAATTATATTTTATAAAAACATATCTTTATTAAACAAAAGTGCATAATTTGAATAATTAAGAGCATATAATTCCCCAATAATTTTTTAAAAAATAGTATATGATCTATCATATAAAAAGTGATTTAACTTAGATATATTATTTAAGGCATCTTTTAGTATTATTAAGAAAGATCAAACAATATCCATTCAAACAAAAGTTAAACTTTAGATAAAACTTTATCTTTTTGTAGTATTCTTACATTTGTAAACATATCAAGATCCAAGATCTTACATATTTAATTATTACACTTATCTATTGACCAACAATAAGATCACACCACTAAACAAAACATACCTAAAAGCAAACTATTATCCATCTGTAAACAAATGTGAAAGTCTCTTTTTATCATGTAGTTATGACTTTTATCTCCCCCTCTTTCTTGAGAAACTTTTAATAAAGATTTTTTGTTGTTCTTAGAGATGTTTTGTTTCCTTTTTAGTTAGTTTTTTTTTTTTAGAAAAATTTGTTAATTGATGGAAATTAATATTATCTCTTTGTACTTCTTTATTTTCTTTTTTATTAGCTCTCTTACTTCTTTTTATTACTTATTTTTTTATTAAAGGTATTTATCCCTATGAAATTAACTAAAGGTGCTCTTACTATGCTCCTAGCACAATATCGTGCTATCTATAAAAATGCTTTTATTAAAGGCTTAGCTTCCGCTGATTTAGCTACCGCTGTTCTTGCTTCTGGTAGTGCTAGTGCGGCTAATGAGTTAGAAAATGAACCTGTTAAAGATGGTGTTGTTACAGTAAGTGGTGCTAATATTACTGCTAGTTCTGCAACAAAAGGCTTAAAAGATGGTGCAACAAAGTTAGTAATTACTAAAGATGGTAAAGTAACAGCTAAAAAAGGTTCTGGTGCTAATGATAGTGGTGGTTCAACAACCCTAACTTTAACATCTCTTGATATACAAAAAGACACAAGTACCTCAGGTACCTTAGAGGTTGGTGTAGATGCAACTGATAACTTTGAACTTAATCTAAATGTAGATACTGCAACTGTTGCTGGTAAAATTGATGTAAAAGCAACTGGTACTTTAAATTTAAACTCAACAGCAACTACAGATGGTGCTGGTTTAAATCTTACTGGTGCTGTACTTGATAATGCTGGTACTTTAAGTTTATCTGTTAAAAAAGATATTAACTTAACTGGTGCTACAATTACCAATGCTGAAGGTAAAACTGTAACTATTACTGCTGGTAATTTAACTTTAGCTGAAACCACTATTGATAATACAGGTACTATTGATTTTTCAACATCTAAGGCTGATTTAGATGGTGTAAAATATACAGCAAGTAAAGCTCAAACTCCTGCGGCAACATCTCCTGCCATTGTTACTGGCTCTAAGTTAGAAGTATCAACTGCTAATTTAGATAAGTTTTTAGCAAATGTTACTACAAGTGGTTCAGAATCTTTTGGTGCTATTAAGTTAGCAAATAAAGGTGTTCTAACTATTAAGGATGAAGGTCCTGTAAATCTTAAAGATAAGTTAGGTGATACTGCTAAAGCTGGTTTAATTGTTGGTAGTGGTACTGATGCTGATATTGCAACTGTTAAGGTTAAAAACTTAACTGCTGATTCAAAAATTGCTAATTCAGCTCTTACTAAAGTACAAATTGAAACAGATAAATTATCTTTAAAAGGTGTAACTGAAGATCTTAATGTTAAAGTTAAAGTTGGTGAAAACTTAGATGTAGAAACAGATTCTACTATTGTTGGCACTGAAACTTTATCTGCAACAAATGGTGCTGGTACAATTACTGGTGAAAAACTTACTATTGGTACTGATTCAGCAGAGGGTA
>JARHZF010000100.1 GCA_029258325.1 Anaerobiospirillum sp.
GTTGCAAGCTTTATTTTTCCTCAAAAAGAAAATGAAGATGAAGATAACGTTTCAGAAAATAAATAATTTTAGGAGTATATTTTATGGGTATTTCTTTATCTAAAGGTGGTAATGTATCATTAAGTAAAAGTGATCCTTCTCTAGTTAATGTATGTGTTGGTCTAGGTTGGGATGCTCGTGTTACTGATGGACAAGATTTTGATTTAGATGGCTCTGTTTTCTTATTAAATGCTTCAGGTAAGGTAAATAGCGATTTTGATTTTATTTTCTATAATAATTTAACATCAAAAGATGGTTCTGTTACTCATACTGGTGATAATAGAACAGGTAGTGGTGCAGGTGATGATGAAAGTATTATTGTTAATTTAAATAAAATATCATCAAATGTTGAAAAATTAGTCTTTACTGTTACTATTCATGAAGCAGATTTAAGACATCAAAACTTTGGTCAAGTATCTAATGCTTATATTCGTATCATAAACAATGATACAGAAAAAGAAATTGCAAGATATGATTTAACTGAAGATGCTTCAACAGAAACAGCAATGATATTTGGTGAGTTATATAGAAATAATGGTGAATGGAAATTCCGTGCTGTAGGTCAAGGCTATCATGGTGGTTTAAAAGCTATGTGTGCTCAATATGGTATTAATGCATCATAATATCTTTAGATGTTAAGATATAAAAAGGCACCTTGTTTGGTGCCTTTTTTATATCTAAATTAACGTCTCCATAAATCTGGACTTAGACAAAGTAGAAATGGAATAATTTCAAGACGTCCTATAAGCATATCAATTGCAAAAATTACATGCATAACATTTGGTATATTTGCAAAGTTGCCAGATGGACCAAATTGAGGACCTAAAGCAGGACCTATATTTGATAGACATGATATAGAGCCAGATATAGCATCTAAAAGCCCTATATCATATAAAGTTGCTATAAAAGTTGAGATTAATAAGGCTAAGATATAAGCTACAAAGTAGGTAATAATAGAACTTAAAGTATCACTATGTACTATATTTCCATTATAACGAGGATATACAACACCATGAGGGTGAATAGTCTTCTTTAATTGAGCTTTAAATAATGAAAGACCTACAACAATACGGAAGATCTTAATACCACCTGATGTAGAGCCAGAGCAACCACCTATAGGTAAAATAATTAAGAAGATAAGTGTAGCAACAGAGTTAAAAGCTGTAAAATCTTCAAGACCAAAACCCGATGTTGATAATACAGATACTATATTAAATAAAGAGACACGAAAGGCTCTTTCTACATCATAGCCATTTTTTATAATTAAAGATAAACATACAACAAATGTAGCTGCAATTATAATAAAGAAGAAAAACCTTACTTGCTCATCTTTAAAGAAAGCTTTTATATGTCCTGTAACAAGACCTATAGTTAAAATAAAAGGTAGTGATCCTAAAATCATAAAGACAATAGCAGTATAGTGCACCATAGGAGACATATTTGTCATAGATGAATCAAGGGGCATCATACCACCTGTAGCTACAGTACATAAGGCTGCATTTATGGCTAAAAATAAATTAAGACCACCTAGATAGTAAAATAAAGTACAAAGACATAAAAGCACTAAATAGAGAGTTAAAAAGCTTAATGCCATAGTCTTTATATGAGGTGTAATCTTTGCTGAACCATCAAAAGATGTAGATTCTGTTTTAAAAAGATTCATACCACCTAAAGATACATTTGGTAAAACAGCAACAGCAATTACAACGAAGCCTATACCTCCTAAAAATTGTAAGATAGAACGCCATAATAAAATAGGTTCAGGTCTTGTTTCTAAGTAGGATATAGCAGTACCTCCTGTAGTTGATAAACCAGAGGCAGCCTCAAATATTGCAGCTGCATAATCAATATCATCTAATTGAATCCAAAAGGGGATAGCTGCAATTAAAGTCATTAAAGACCAAAGACTTATTGTAAATAAAAATAACTCTCTTATATTTATATTTTGTTTTGCACCTTTTGAAAATGTTTTTAAAATCTGACTTATAACAACACAAAGGCATGAAACTGTAGCAAAACTTATAAATCCTTTAGAATCAATAGCAATAGCATAAATAGCTGGAATTGCAGCTAACATACCTACAGCTAAAATAGCAGGACCTAAAAGAAATGCTACTATCTTTAAGTTTATTACCATTTTCTAATCCAAAATGAGTGTGGTCTAAATAGTTCAACAAGAGATCTCATTTGATTATGATCGTGAAGATAAGCTACAACTCTATCTCCATCTTCAAATTTAAAATTATCATCAATTAAATGCACAACCTTATTACGTAAAGCAAGACCTAAGGTTACACCTGTAGGTAAATTTATATCTCCTGCTTTTTTACCAATAACTTTTGATGATAATTTAGATCCCTGTACATGTAGTTCAATACCCTCAGATAAACCTTGTCTAAATAGACGCATTTTCTCTACACCTTCTTGTCTTATTTGTGACAAGATAGCAGATATGGTTGCTTCTTTTGGTGATACTACAATATCTATTTCACGTCCTGCACCTGTAGTGATTTCATGGAATCTTGCATTTCTAATTACAGCTATAGTCTTAACTTTACCCATACGTCTTAACATAAAGGCTGTAATAATATTAGTTTCATCAGATGGGGAGGCTGCAATAAATCTATCTGCCTCACCTATATGTTCCTCAATTAAGAAATCAAGATCAGCTGAATCTGAATTATAGATTTCAACAGATGTGTCTTTTAATTTATTAGATAAACGTAATGCTCTTTGTGCATCTGGTTCTATAAGCTTTACTCTATATCTTGTACTTAATTTTTTAGCAATTTCATCTGCTGTATGTGTACCACCTGCAATAGCAATACATTTACCTGATTGTTCAATAAGACTAAAAGCTGAAATTACACTTGCAGCTTTATTTCTCTCACAACAGAAAAATACAGTATCACCAGATAAGATAAGCTCTTTTTCAAAATTGACTAATAATTGTTTTTTTCTATAGACAGCAAGAACCTTTACTTTTGACTCAAAGTCTTTTACATATAAATATTCTTTACCAATAAGCTTACCACCACGACCTACACGAGCTGATATAATGACAATTCTATCATCTGCAAATGAACCTATAGATGAGGCTCCTGGTATTGTTAATAGTTCAATAATACTTTGAGAAATTAAATGTTCTGGCGATATAACATGATCAATTGGAATTGCATGATTACCAAATATTTCATCAGCTTCAAGCAAATAGTCAGGAGATCTAATTCTTGCTATTTTTCTAGGTATTCTAAATAAAGAAGCTGCAATAGAGCAAGCTGCAATATTCATCTCATCAATAGGGGAAGTTGCAACTAAAAGTTCAGTATTTTCAGCTCCTGCATTACGCAATACAGATGGCCAAGAAGGCACACCTTGTACAACACGTAAATCAAGACGATTTGCAACTTGATTTAATTCCTCTGATTGATTATCAACTAAGGTTACAGCATGACCACCATTAACTAGATATTCTGCAAGTTCAAGACCTACAGAAGTAGCTCCAATAATTATAATATTCATACGCTTATTTTAAGTAGTTAAATAACTTTTAGATCTTCATTATCTTTGCATAAAAGAAACCATCACCATTATCTTCACCTGTAATTAGTTGATAATAACACTTATCTGTATTAAATAAAGATAAAGGCATTCCTTTAGCATCTTTATGCTTTTCTAAAAATTTTTCTATTTGTTTTCTATTTTCATAAGGAAGTATAGAACAGGTGGTATAAACTAAAATACCATTTTTCTTTAATTTAGAAAAAGCAGCATCCAAGATTTTCTCTTGTATCTGAACTAAGTTACTTATATCATTTTTACGTCTAAGCCACTTAATATCAGGGTGACGTCTTATAACACCAGTACCTGAACAAGGGGCATCAACTAAGATTCTATCAAAACTTTCATCTTGAAATATACTCAAATCTTGAGCATCTTGACAGATTAAATTTGCATTTAATGAAAGTCTTTTAAATTGATCTTCTATAGATTTTAAACGCTCTTTTGAAACATCAAGAGATGTTAGTTCTATATTCTTAGCTAAATCTAAGATATGAGCACTTTTGCCACCAGGTGCTGCACAGCAATCTAAAACTTTCATATTGTCTTTTAAATCTAAAAGTAAAGATGCCTTTTGTGCAGATATATCTTGTACAGTTACAAAACCTTCATTAAAAAAAGGTAGTGTATCTGTTGCTACTGCTTTATCAAGTAAGATGGCATTTTTTATACTAGTTTTAGTTGCTTCTATATCATGTTTTTGAAGCTCTTTTATATAATCATCTTCACTTATTTTGTTTTCACGTACGCGTAAAAACATAGGTGCTTTTTCATTTGATTTTATTAATATATCCTTAACATCTTTTTTATATTCTTTTTCTAAGAAGTCAAAAAGCCATTGAGGGAAAGAATGCTCTACTACTAAATTGTCAGTATGTACAATACTAGCACCACTTCTTAAGAAGTTTCTTAAAATAGCATTTACAAGTGAAGTAAAGTTTTTGCATTTACAAATACCACAAGCACTTACTGTTGATGATACTACAGCATGAGCAGGTGTTCGCATATATACAAGTTGATAAAGAGCACATAAGATTAATGTTCTTACAACATTAAACTTTTCATTTATCTTCTTTTCTAAAAAGCGATCTAAAGTTGCACTTAATAATCTTTTATGTCTAAGTGTTCCATAGACAATTTCTGTGACAAAAGCTTTATCTCTTGCATCTAAATTATCTGTAAATTTAGGAAGTGCATCAGTAAGAGATGTACCTTGTTCTATTGCATTTACAATTAAAGCAGCACAAGCTCTTGTATTAGCTCCTAACTTGTCATTAATTGTTTTTATATCCCTTTTCTTTTTATTAAAAGTTTTATTCAAAACAAGTACCCTCTACAAATACATCTTTTTTATTTCTAGCATAGTCATAAGCTTTTACTTGTCCTTTGCCTGGTGCTTGAATTATTTCAAGAGCAATTAATTGATGTAAACAGGCAACAACAATTCCACTTTTATCTATACGTACTATAGAGCCAACTTTATAACAAGATGAATCTTCATCTAAAACTTTTGCCTTAAATACTTTATAGGTAGTATCTTTTAGCTTTACATAAGCTATAGGCCATGGATTATAACCACGAATCTTACGCTCAATAGTTTTGGCATCATCATTAAAATCAATTAAAGCTTCTTCTTTATCTAATTTTTTAGCATAGGTTACAAGACTTTCATCTTGCTCTTTAGCTTCTATTTCTTTATTTAAGATAAGAGGAAGTGATTCAATTAAAGCTTTTGAGCCTAAGGTTGCAAGTTTATTAAATAAAGTTTCAGATGTATCAGTATCTAAAATATCTAGTTCTAAAGTATAGTAAACAGCACCTGCATCTAATGCTTTTACTATCTTCATAATACTTACACCTGTCTTTTTATCACCATCTAAAAGAGATCTTTGAATTGGGGCTGCACCTCTATATTTTGGTAATAATGATCCATGTACATTAATACAACCAAATTGTGGAGCATCTATAACTCTTTGTGGCAAGATAACACCATAGGCTACAACTACAGCAATAGTTGCATTATGGCTTTCAAAGATTTTTATATCTTCTTCATCTTTAAAGTTTTCAGGTGTAAATACAGGTATGTTATGTAAAAGAGCAAGTTCTTTTACAGGAGATGGACATAGTTTATGTCCTCTACCTACTTTTCTATCAGGTTGAGTATACACAGCAACAGGAATAATATTATTATCTATTAATGCTTGCAAATGCTCTTTTGCAAAGTTAGGAGTTCCTGCAAAAATTACTCTATTTAACATATATATCCTTAATTCTTAGGTTTTAATTTTTTATATTTCTTTAAAAGCATAGATTGTTTAAGAGGAGATAAATAGTCGATAAATAATTTACCATCTAAATGATCAAGCTCATGTTGAATACAAATAGCTAATAAACCATCTGCATCTAATGTATGTTCAACACCATTTTCATCAAAATATTGTATTGAAACTTTTTCAAAACGATCTACAGTTGCTCTATATTCAGGAACTGATAAACAGCCCTCTTCAGATTCACAAGAACCTTCTTTATTAATAATTTTAGGATTGATTAAAACAAGTTTATTTAAACCTTGAACATCAGAATCATCCTTTGGTACATCCATTACTACAAGACGTTTTTTTACTGCAACTTGAGGAGCAGCAAGACCAATGCCGTTATCATCATACATAGTCTCAAACATATCTTCTACTAATGTTTTTAACTCATCATTAAATTCAGTAACTTCAGTACATTTTCCTCTAAGTCTATCATCAGGAAAAACTACAATTTCTCTAATTGCCATTTAATGCCTCAATAAATAAAAATTTTCTTGATTTTATCATGTTTTAGCTTTTAATTCTTAGAATATGATTAATAAGGACTTATAAATCTTATAATATAGTTTTTTTAAAAGGATGTTCATAGTATGGATAATATAGAGAGTTTAAAAGAGGGAGATATTTGTCCTCGTTGTAAAGAGGGACATTTAGTTATAAGAAATACAGCTAAAGGTGAATTTTTAGGTTGTTCAAACTTCCCTGATTGTGATTTTATTCAACATAATACAAATCAAAGTGTTATTGTTTTAAAACAATTAAAAACACCTTGTCCTTTATGCTCACAAACACTAGAGATTAAACTTGGTCGTTTTGGTATTTATATAGGTTGTTCTAATTATCCTCTTTGTCATTATAATTATAAAGAAGATGATGATAGTGGTCATAACATACTATGCCCAATTTGTAAAAAAGGTAGTATTGTTAAAAGACGTACTGCAAAAGGTAGAATATTTTATGCTTGTGATAATTTTCCAGCTTGTAAGTTTTCTCTACAAGGTAAACCTATAGAAAAAGAATGTCCTATTTGTAATTTCCCTTTAATGTTTTTAAAGAAAACAGCAAAAGGTGAAAAAGAAATGTGTCCAAATACAATGTGTAAATCAAGACAAAGAAAAAAATGATTTTTATTTTAGTGCATTAGATCTTTTAGACTCTTATTTTTTGTAAAATTAACTTTTATTAACAAATAATCAACAAAAAAATTTAAAAGGTATTTATATGCAAGATAAATTTGTATCTATCATTATGGGTTCTGATTCTGATTTACCATTAGTACAAAATACAATAGATATTTTAAAGTCCTTTGATATAAGAACAGAAGTACGTGTAGCATCAGCACATAGAACACCAGATGTTGTATCTGAATTTGTTGTAGATGCAGAACAAAGAGGTTGCCAAGTATTTATTTGTGCAGCAGGTCTTGCAGCTCATTTAGCAGGTGCAGTTGCAGCTCGTACAACACGTCCTGTAATTGGTATTCCTGTAGATGGTGGTCCTTTAAATGGAGTAGATGCTCTTTACTCAACTGTACAAATGCCAGGTGGTATTCCTGTTGCAACTGTAGCAATTGGTAAAGCTGGTGCTAAAAACGCAGCCTATCTTGCAGCTCAAATTATGGCAATTGCAGATAAAGATCTTGATGCTAAAGTTAAAGCTAATAGAGAAAAGGCAAAAGAAGAAGTAATTCAAAAGGATTTAGCTTTACAAAAAAGCCTTTAATTTAATATGGATTTAGATATAAAAAAGGCAATACAAGTTTTAACTGAAGGTGGGGTAATTATTTGCCCCACTGAAGGTATTTATGGTTTTAGTTGTATTGCAAATAATTTAGATGCTGTAAAAAGAATTATTGAAATAAAAAAAAGAGACAACAATAAAGGTCTTATTTTAGTTTCAGATAGCATAGAAAAAGTTAAGAATTTAATTGATATTGATAAGATACCAAAAAAATCTTTAGATTTAATGCATGAACTATGGCCAGGTCATCATACCTTTGTTGTACCTTGCAATAGTAATGTAGATCCTCTTTTAACAGGAAATAGAAATACTATTGCTATAAGAATTAGTAACTTTCATGTTTTATCTTCTTTATGCAAGGATTTACCTTATCCTATAGTATCTACATCAGCAAATATTTCAGGACATGATCCTCTAACTACTATAGATATGTTAGAAAAAGAGTTTGGAGATGTTGTTGATTATATTCTAAAGAAAAACTGTCAAGGTCTTAAAAAATCAAGCACTATACATGATGCTTTAACAGGTCAAATTTTAAGAAAAGGTTAGTCTTATGCTAGAACTTGCTGTTTTAGGTAATCCTATTGAACATTCATTATCACCTATAATTCATAATTTTTTTGCAAAAGAAACAAATATACAAATTTCTTATGAAAAAATCTTAGTTCAAGATGAGTTTGAGAGCTTTATAAATACTTTTAAAAAGCATGCTTATGGTTGTAATGTAACAATACCGTTTAAAGAGGATGCTTATAAAATAGCAGATAAGCTTTCAGATGAAGCTAAAATAGCAAAGGCTGTAAATACACTTTTATTTAAAGATAATATTATTTATGGTCATAATACAGATGGTCTTGGCTTAATCTTAGATTTTAAAGATAAAGGTATTTCTCTTTTAAATAAGAAAATTTTATTAATAGGAGCAGGTGGTGCAAGTTTAGGTATTTTAAAACCTTTATTTGATTCTAATATTTTAGATATAACCTTAGTAAATCGCACTAAAGAAAAAGCTCTTTATCTTAGAGATTATTTTGTACAAGAAATTAAAAATACAAAAGATATCTTTCATGTTTTAAGTTTAGATAGTCTTAATAATAATTTAGATTTATCTTTTGATATTATTATTAATGCAAGTGCATCAAGTCTTTATAATGAATTACCAAATATAAGTGATGCTATATTAAAAAAAGCACATTGTGTTTATGATCTTATGTATACAAAAGATGGTGATACTATTTTTACTAAGCATTGTAGAGAGCTTAATGTACAACACTCTATTCAAGGTTTAGGTATGCTTATAAGACAAGCAGCATTAAGCTTTGAGCTTTGGACAGAAAAAAAAGTAAATACTTTATCTTGTGAGCAATATATGCTCTCTTATTTAAAAGAAAATAGATAAATAACTTATCTATTTTATCTAATATCATCATCTGTTAGTACATCAAAACCACTATCTTTTGCAACAAAGATTAGCGGTGCTAACTTATTATGCATACTCTTAAAAAAGTTACTTTTATCTACTTTTATCAAAGTATCAAAAGAACATTTGCACAAATCTTCATAAGATTGAGTTATCTTATTTTTAGGTTTGCTAATTTGCCCATGTGCTATGTATTGCACAATAGAATAGTGTAATGAGGAAAGGTGTTCTATATATATTTCATTTGGTATTTTATTACTCTTTTTAGAGTTGGTACTTTGATCTAATGGAGATAGGTTATAAAAGCTATTATTTAAAATAAAAGACCAAGGAATAAAGTGATCTAGTGCATAATTATTTTTATCTATAATGATACTTTCATTAAAGATAGAGCATAAAGGAGTTATATTTAAAATCTCATCAAAAACCTTATGTTCATCAGTAAGGCTATCTCGTAAAATTTCAGGTTTTATTTTAGTTGAAATATTAGGAACACCTGCATTTAATTTTTCTAAATAAACACAAAGATGATAGTAGGCAAATGATTTTAAGATGTAAAAATTACTTTTAAGATAGGGTATATAGGTGTCATTTATATCAAGATATAGATCTTTATCTTTTTTTATAATTCTATAAAGACCTTTATTTACTTCAAAGTTAGATAAGAAATTATCAAAGATATATTTATTAGGTGTAGCATTACATTGAAACTTATGAGGTGTCCAAGGAGTTAATAATTTATATGGAACATATTTTAAGAGATTTTTTATAGCACTCTTTAGTTCCTTATCTTTGTCTTTATATACAATTTCATTTAATAAAATATAAATATCACTGTCTTTTGTATCAATGCTTAATTTATATTTATTTTGTATAGTGTGACAAATTGAGGATATTTTATCTGAAAAACCAAAATTTAATTTAAAAAATAGAGCAGGATACCAAGCAAGTACAATCATTTTTATTGATATATCATCTAATAAAATTAAAGGTCTTTGATTTTCTTTAATTTTATCAAGAACAGAATCAAGAAGAGCTATAAAAAAGAAAAATTTATAGCTTGCTGAAGTATTTTGAAAAATTAAAGCAAGCTTATTTATATCTTGATTGTTACCATATGGTATCTGCATAAATTAATCCCAAGGAATTTCGCTTTCATTTTCTTTTACAAAAGCAATTAAATCATCTTGATTTTGTACAAAGAAATTAATAGTGTCACGAATTTCATTGATTTTAAGCTCATTTTCTTTTGTGTTCTCATAATAAATAACAAAAGAACCAGCCTCTGAATCAAAGTGCATGCCATCAAGAAGATTATTACAATTGTTTTCAATATAGTAATTTATTAATACTTCCCAATTGTAGCCATTCATATAGGCTTCATCACAAATATCATTAATTTTTTCGCCAAGTTCAATAATAACACAGTCTTCTACGTTTAAAGTTAAGGATATAGAATCTTGTTGCTTTGTTATCGTGATATATTCGTTCATTTATAACCTCAGTAAAACAAAAGTCTACACATTATATAGAGTATATAATTATTTACAATATTTATAGTATTAAGTCTATTAGTTGTATAATATCATAATTATTTAATTAAACTATTTAAGAGTCTTTTATGATTATAGTTGAAACTAAAGACAATGCTAAAACTTATTCTTTATACAAGCAATATGAAGATGCTATTAATGATTTTAATAATAAGTGCAAAAGCGATACTAATGTTATTTTAAAATTTGATGATGTAGTTTCTTTGTCGCTTGAAAATGATATAAAGATAAAACCTCTTTTTTTAGATTTTACTGATAAAAAACTCTTATTTAGATTAAATAATATCTCAAAAGCAAAAGAAGCTATTATAAGAGCTGTATCTTTAAATAAAGTTCCTAATATTTTTATTTTTGATGCAACAGCAGGTCTTGCTCGTGATAGTTTTATTATGCAAGCTGTCTTTAATAATGTTTTAATGTTTGAAAGAAATATTGCTGTTTTTTGTTTAATTAAAGATGCTTTAAATAGAGCTCTTGAAAGTAATCTAAAAGAGCATTTTAAATTTGATCTCCCAAAATTGCATCCTTTAGGTAGTATAAAGGATTATAAAGGTGAGATTAGACCTGATGTTATCTATTACGATCCTATGTTTCCACATAGAGAAAAAACAGCTAAAGTTAAAAAAGAGATGCAAATCTTTCAATCTTTAATAGGTCATGATGAAGATATTGAGGATATGCTCTTTTATGCTATAAAACTTGCAAAACATAAAGTTGTTTTAAAAAGACCAAAAACAGCAAAAGAAATAGAAATTAAAGATGCTTTATTAATAAATCAAGTAGATGCTGGTATTTGTCGTTTTGATTGTTATAGAGCAAAAGATAGTATATAGGTAGTAAGACTATGCCAGATCCACGTGATAATAAAGTTAGTTGTTCACATTATCATTGTGAAATAGAAGTAACACTAGAAATTTTAAGTGGTAAGTGGAAAGCTCTTATTATATGGGAGCTTCATTTACATAAGGTTTTACGTTATAACCAATTCCGTCAAATTATTCCTTCAATAACTCAAAAGATGCTATCTCAACAATTAAAAGAGTTAGAAAGATATAATATTGTATCTCGTACAGTTTATCCAACAGTACCACCTATGGTTGAATATCAATTAACAGATATAGGTTTAGGTTTAATTCCTATTATGGAGGCTATGGATAAATGGGGTAAAACATTTGTTGAAAGTTATCATAAAAAAAATTAAAAAAAATTTATTATCTTAAGACTTTATTTTTAAATAATTCTTACCTTTTGGTGCGTTGCATACCAAAAAGTGCCTTCTTTTAAATACACTTTTTATCATATAAGATAGCCTCCATCAAAATACAGTAAGTAAAAGAACTTACTTATTTGATACTTTTGAAGGAGATATTTTTTATGACAAGATTTACAATACCAAGAGATTTATATTTTGGTGATAATGCTATGGAATATTTAACACAAGTTGAAGGTTCCAAAGCATTAATAGTATATGGTTCAGAGCGTCTTTTAAAAGATGGCGTTATTGCAAAAATAGAAGATTACTTAAAAAAAGCAAATATTGAATCAACAACATTTTCAGGCGTAGAACATGATCCTAGTGTAGCAACAGTAAAAGCTGGTGCTAAGAAAATGCTTGAATTTGAGCCTGATGTAATTATTGCAATTGGTGGTGGCTCTCCAATTGATGCTGCAAAGGCAATGTGGTTATTTTATGAGCACCCAAATTTCACTTTTGAGGAAGCTGTAAAACCATTTAATCTTCCAAAGATGAGAACTAAGGCTAAATTTATTGCTATTAGTACCACAAGTGGTACAGCAACAGAAGTTACTTCTTTTGCAGTTATTACTGACCATGAAACACATATTAAATATCCAATTGCAGACTATAACTTAACTCCTGATGTTGCAATATTAGATACAACTTTAGTTGAGAATATGCCAAAAAGCTTAGTTGCTAATACAGGTATGGATGCATTAACTCATGCTTTAGAAGCTTATGTATCTAATGTTGCAAATCCTGTGACTGATGCACTTGCTATGAAAGCAATTGAAATGATTGATATGTATATTGTTAACTCATTTAATGATGATATGCATGCAAGAAAGCAAATGCATATAGCTCAAAACCTAGCAGGTATGTCTTTCTCAAATGCAATCTTAGGTATTGTTCATTCAATGGCTCATAAATCAGGTTCTATCTTAGATGTACCTCATGGTTTAGCTAATGCACTATATCTACCTAATGCTATTTTATTTAACTCAAAAGATAAAGAGGCAAAAAGACGTTATGCTGAAGTTGCAAAACGTATTTCTCTACAAGGTAATAATGAGGATGAATTAGTATTAGCTCTTGTAAATCGCATTAAAGAGTTACGTAAGAATGTAAATATCCCATCATCATTAAAAGAATATGGTGTAACAAAAGAGTTATTTGATGCAAATCTTGATAGTATGGCTACTACTGCTGTTCAAGATCCATGTTCAAGTACAAATCCAAGAGCTATAAATGATGAACAAATGAAGAATTTATTTATTGCAGCTTTTAATGGCGATGATATTAATTTTTAAATAAAAGAATCCACATAAAAGTATCCAAATAAAAAAACAATCTTGAATGTAAAAAGGTGTTTGCAAAAACACCTTTTTTTTGTAAAAGTTCGCACTTTTTTCTAATTTAAACTTCTTTCATTTATATTTCTAGTGCTATTAATATCCTCAAAACCAAAAGCTTTAAAATATTGTATAGCTTTACTGTTTTTATATAAGTAATTATATAAAGCTATTACTTCTTTTTGCTTTACACTATTTGTATGCATAGATATGTAATATAAGATATCAGCATGATAACTTTTAGGTACAACCCAATAAGAACCATTACTTTCTCTTGTATTTTTTATAATTAATGGTTTTGTTATAAATCCAGCTTGCACATTTTCACTAGAAACCATAGAAAATACTTGATATTCATGATCTGCTCTATAAATTTTATCTTTTAAATAATTAGTTTTAAATTTATCAGAAGATACTATTTGATTTGTAGCAAAGCCTACAGGTGTAAGTTCAGCTTTAGCTATAGCAATAGACTTTAATTTAGATGTTTCAATATTTAAAGGTGAATTATTTTTAAATAAAAGTGGATTTTTACTCCATAAGATAAGAGGTGCTCTTAAAAAAGGTTGAAGTGATTGAGCTTTAATACGATTAGATCTAATAAGCTCAATAGCAATTTTTTCTTCAGATGAAATTAAAATATCACACTTTTTAGTATTATTTGCAATCATTGCATAAAGCTCAGATGTAGTTGCAAAAAAAGGTTCAAATTTATAAGGAGCTATATCTTTTATGGCATTAAGTGCAAAATACATTTGTGTATTTGCACACACTTTAACATTATCATTATTTAAAAAAGCAAAACTATTTGCAGTAAAAAGTGAGAAAAATAAAGGAATTAATAACTTAATTTTCATAGAAAATTGTATCCATATTAAGAATTTATCTATACATTAAAAATAAAGATATCAGTTTTTCTGATATCTTTATTTAGATAATAGATTATATTACTTTTTTTCTTTTCTAGGTCTTACATATGTTGTAATCACACGACCTTTTGCTCTTGTAATATATAAGCAATTATCATCAAGATTTTTAGTAACAGTAGTGCCTGCACCTATAGTTACACCATTACCTACAGTAACAGGGGCTACAAGTTGTGTATCAGAACCTACAAATACATCATCACCAATAATAGTCTTATGTTTAAAAGCACCATCATAATTACAAGTAATTGTACCTGCACCAAAGTTTACATTTTCACCAACTTCACTATCACCAATATAGGTTAAGTGACCTGATTTTGTACCCTTACCAAGGCTTGAATTTTTAACCTCAACAAAGTTTCCTACATGTACATCATCATTTAAAGTATTATTAGGACGAAGATGAGCAAAAGGACCTATAGTTACATTTTTACATAATGTTGATTGATTCATAACTGTAAATGGAGATACTACAGTATTATCATCAATAGTACAGTCATTAATTATAGATGATGCTCCAATTACAACATTATCACCTAAAACAACATTACCTTTTATAATTACATTTATATCTATAAAGCAATTTTTACCAAATTTAAGACTACCACGTATATCAAAACGATTTGGATCTGCAAGAGTTAAACCATCTTGCATAAATTCAAGAGCCTTTTGTTTTTGATAGTTACGCTCTGCTATTGCAAGTTGTACTTTATCATTAACACCTAAAAGATAGGTTATATCAGGGCAAAGTAGGGTTTCTACTTTTAAATTATTATCCTTTAAAAGTTTAACTATATCAGTTAAGTAATACTCTTTTTGAGCATTATCATTTGTAATCTTAGGTATAAATGTCTTTATTGCTTCATTATTAATAAGCATCATACCTGTATTAACTTCATCAATTAAAGCTTCAGTTTCATTACAATCTTTTTGTTCTACTATATAAGCAATTTCATTTTTATCATTGCGAACAATGCGACCATAACCTTTTGGATCTGATGCTTTAGCAGTTAAAAGAGCCATGCCATTTTCAATATTTAAAGAGCAAAGTTCATTTAAGACACTATAAGGAGTAAGTGGTGTATCGCCATATAAAATTAATGTATTAGCATTTTCACTTAAGATATCTATAGTTGAGGCAAGAGCATTAGCTGTACCTAATTGTTCTTTTTGTTCTACAAAATGAATTTTAGATAAAATAGCTTCATCTATAGTTTTAACACTATTTATAACATCATCTTTTAAATGACCTACAACTATAATAATCTTATTTGGATTTAATTTATAAGCAGTCTCAATTACATGAAAAAGCATAGGTTTAAAAGCAACTTCGTGTAAAACCTTTGCTTTATCAGATTTCATTCTTTTGCCTTGACCTGCAGCTAAAATAACAATATCTAATGACATATACTTATAACCTTTTTTGTCTAAATGAATAAATAATAAAAACTATACCAATTAAGATAAAAGGTATAGATAATAGTTGACCTACATTTAAAAAGAAATTGGTATCATATGATGCTTGTTCTTCTTTAAATGGCTCAATTAAAACTCTTGCTATAAAGACTAAAGTTAATAAAAGACCTGTTAAAAATCCACTGCCTCTATTTTTAATAAATTTATAGCTTAATATTAAAATAATAAATATTAAAAAATATGCAAAAGCTTCAAAGAGCTGTGCTGGATAGCGAGGCTCTATATCACCTACTTTTAGAAAAACAACACCAAAATCGCTATGCGTATACTTACCTAAAATTTCAGAGTTCATAAAGTTACCAATTCTTATACAAACACTGACTAGAGCAATAGGTATGGATAGTAAATCTGTCAATTGTAAAAATTTATAAGTTCTCTTTCTCATAAAGAGATATAAAGCTATGATAACACCTGCTGTGCCACCATGAGATGCAAGACCACCTTGCCATACTTTTAGAATATCAATAGGATGGTTTAAATAATATTCTGGCTCATAAATTAAACAGTGACCTAATCTTGCACCTATGATTGTTCCAAAAAATAAATAAACTAATAATTTATCTAGATCTTCAGTATTTAAATTTTGTTTTTTAAAAAGCTTATACATTATAAAATAGCCCATTAAAAAACCACCTGCAAATAAAAGACCATACCATCTAACTTGCACAGGTCCAAGAGCTATTGCTATAGGGTTTGCATCCCAAAAAAACATATCAAAAATCCTATATGTAAATTAAAATTGCAATCTATTTTAAATTAAAAAAATTAGTTTAGGCATAAAGAAATTAATTTTGATTTTTTATTGCACTTTATATGCTCTTATTAGAAAATATGTTTTAAAAATTTTTATGTAAGATATAGGTATTATGATAGATTCAATAGAAACATTATTTTTATATTTAGGCATTACTCTTTTTGTTTTAGGTTTTATTTCCTTATTTGTCAAAAAGATGTGGCGTCTTGGCATAATTACACTTATAGTTTCAGATTTTCCTTTTGCTATTTCTGTAGCTTACGTAAAAAAAGCTATTTTATATATGCCTTTTTACACTCTATCTGAAAGTGTTTCACGCTTTATAGGTATAGCCTTAGGTTTACTTATTTTCTTTTTATTACTTGTTCTTTATAGAAAAACTTTAATGAAGTTAGCATATAGGGAAAAAGATATTAAAAATGAAGAAATAGAAAAGACAAAGGATGATACAAAAGAGGCGTAACACTTAATTGTTATGAATATCTTTATTGCTCATATATCAGATTTAGCTTTTCTAAAAAAAAGTAGATATGATACTTTAAAAATAGACTCTTTAAACAAAAGACGAGAAGAAGAAAAAGCCCTCTCTTATGCTTTATTAAATTATGCTACATACACCTTTTATAATATGTCTTTTACAGAAATTATAAAAGGTGAGCATGGTAAACCTTATTTAAAAGATAGCAATATATTTTTTAATTTAAGTCATAGTAAAGATCTTATTGTTTTATCTTTATCAAACTATGAAAATGGTATTGATGTAGAACTTATAAAAGATAGATCTCGTCTTGATTTACTTGCTAAAAAAGTCTTTGATAAAGAGCTATTTAATGTCTATATGCAAAAAGAAAATATTGAAGATAGGGTAAATTTCTTTATACGTATGTGGACTATAAAAGAATGTGTTATTAAACAATCAGGTAAGGGGCTTGTATCTTTATCATCTGTACTTATTTTAGATAAATTACAAGAAATAAAAGCAAAAGATAGTGATAAAGGCTATGTCATGTCTTATTTTTTAGATAAGAGAGATTTTAATGATGATTTTTATATGTCTTTTTTTACAAAAGATAAAGATGTAAACATCTATAAGATAAAAGACTCTAACTTCAATCTTATTGATTTAAAGTTAGAGTCTTTATATAAATTAAATTAATAGTCAAAAGAATTTATATGTCTTTGACCATAATTTATAGTAATGTTGTCAGCACCAAATACATCACGTAAAGAGTCAACTAAATCATCTGTAGCAACAAAAAGCTCAGAACTTTCATTTAATATGATATAGGTATTATCTACAAAAAGATTGAAAGTAATACCTCTATTGTATTTATTAAAATTAAATTTATTTCTTTTTAATACAATATCTATTTGATTTAATAGTTGTTCTTTGCCTTTTTCTATATTTATAGTAATAGAACTTGCATTCTCAATTCTTTTTTCTTCAAAGTTAAAGAACTTCCTTACACGTATATTAGGTGTACCATCATCAGCTAAGTGTGCATTAGCCTCTACATATACAACAATATGTGGTGGAATATATTGATCATTATCCTTTTTAGCTTGTTTATCTATTTCAGCACGTCTTTCAAGCATTTGTTCAAATTGAGTTGCATATTCTCTAAATAATAAAAAGCTAATTTGTGATGTTGTATCATCAACAGTTAATTCAAAGTAGTTAGTTCCAGATTGAGATACTCTCTTATTGTAATTTAAAACTAAACCACAAAATCTATATGTTTGTCTATTAATACCAGCTACAGGTTTAATTGAGGATATATCATCAACCTTTAAAAAGGCAACTTCCTTTTTATATGTATTAAAAGGATGACCTGTAAGATATAGACCTAAAACATTTTTTTCTAAATTTAATTGATATTTATCAGACCAAGGTTCTGCTTTTATATAAGTAGGACCAAAGTTTTGAGTAGTAGTTGTTTCAAAGAATGAAGCAAATAAATCTGTTTGACCTGAAATATTATTTTTTTCTTCATTTTGTGCAAACTCAAGAGCTTTTGAAATAGACGCAAACATAGTAGCTCTATCAGAGCCTAATTTATCTAAAGCACCTGCTGTAATTAAAGCCTCAAGTGATCTCTTATTAATTTTGTACTTTATTAATTTTTTTACAAAATCAAAAAAGTCTATAAAAGGTTCTTTTTCTCTTTCATTAATAATTCCACGTACAATTTCCTCACCAATACCTTTTACAGCACCTAAACCATAAATAACAGTACCATCATCTTTTACTGTAAATTCATAACGACAGATAGCAACATCAGGTGGCATAACCTTAATATTAAGTCTTGTACATTCATTAATATATGTAACTAGCTTTTCTGTTCTCTGTCTATCTGCTGTCATCATAGCAGCTAAAAATTCAGATGGATAATGTGTTTTAAGCCATAAAGTCCACCAGGCAACAAGAGCATAAGCTGCAGAGTGAGATTTATTAAAACCATATTCAGCAAACATCTCAACCTGATCGAAAATCTTCATTGCAATATCAGGATCTTTATTTTTCTTTATAGCACCATCTTTAAAAACACTTCTTTGTCCTGCCATTTCAGCTGGGTTCTTTTTACCCATAGCACGACGTAAAATATCAGCTCCACCTAAAGAGTAACCTGCAAGAACCTGAGCAATTTGCATAACTTGCTCTTGATAGACAATAACTCCATAGGTTGAATCTAAAATAGGTTTTAAATCTAAATCTTGGAAATCAGGATGAGGATAGGATACCTCTTCTGTACCATGCTTTCTTTTTACAAAGTGTTCCACCATGCCTGATTTAATAGGACCTGGACGATATAAAGCTACAAGAGCAATTAAATCATCAAATCTATCAGGTTTCATTTGTCCTATAAGTTTTCTCATACCAGGACTTTCAAGCTGGAATACAGCTGTTGTATGACATTCTTGAATTACTTTAAAAGAAGCTTCATCTTCATAAGGTACTGCATGTATATCAACTAAAGGTTGCTTATGTCTTACCTTTTTAGCATTGATCATATCAATAGCATCTTGAATAATAGTAAGAGTGGTAAGACCTAGGAAGTCGAATTTTACAAGACCTGCATGTTCTACATCTTTTTTATCAAATTGAGTAATAGAGTTACCATCAGAGTCAAGCATTAAAGGAGTAAATTCAGCTGTACGTGTAGGTGAAATAACAACACCTGCAGCATGCTTACCAATATTTCTAATTACACCCTCAAGTCGTAGAGCTATTCTTATAAGATCAATTCTATCTTTTTCATCATTTTTTAAGGCATTATTATAAAGATTTACAAAATCAGGTGCTGCAGGTTCACATGGATTACCTTTTTTATCAATACCCATAGCAGCCTTAAAAGTAAGACCTGGTTGGGCGGGCAACATTTTTGCAACAAAGTCTACAGAACCATAAGACATACCTAGAGCACGACCTGTATCTTTAATAGCAGCTTTAGGTGCCATAGTACCAAAGGTTGCAATTTGTGATACAGCATTTTTACCATAAGTATCTCTTACGTGATCTAATGTTTTTTCACGATTTCTTTGACAGAAGTCAACGTCAAAGTCAGGCATTGATACACGTTCTGGATTTAAGAATCTTTCAAAAAGAAGATCAAAACGTAAAGGATCAAAGTCTGTAATAGATAGGGAGTAGGCAACTAAAGAACCACCACCAGAACCACGACCTGGACCTACAGCTACACCATGATCTTTAGACCATTGTATAAATTCCATCACGATAAGGAAGTAGCCTGGGAAGTCCATATTGATAATTACATCAAGCTCAACATCTAATCTATCAAAATATTTTTGTCTATTTGCCTCTCTTTCCTTTTCATCTGGAAATAAGAAATTAAGTCTCTTCTCTAAGCCTTCATAAGATTTTTGACGTAAACACTCAGCTGGAGATAGATTACCTGTAGGATAGTGTGGAAGTCTTGGATGATCAAGTTCAATTTCAACATTACAACGCTCTGCAATATAACGTGTATTTTCAAGTGCTTCTGGAATATCAGAAAATAGCTCATACATCTCATCTTGAGATTTTAAATATTGCTCTTTTGAATAACGTATAGCATTTTCTTTTTGCCCTCTTTGTACACCTTGTTGAATTGATACTCTTACATCATGAATTTCATAGTCAGAAAATCCATCATCTCCAATATCATTCTCACCATATAAAAATACAGTATCATTACTTGCAACAGGAGGTATACCATGCTTTATACATAAATTTAAAGCAAAGTTCTCAAACTCACTTTCACCTTGTCTATTTGTTCTTGTTATTTCAAAACAAAATCTATCATTAGAAAAATATTTTTTATAAAAATCTAATCTTTTATCTATTTTTTCAACTTCATTGCTAGCAATATATTTTGCAATATCTCCTCTAAAACCATCTAATAAGATTAAGCCTTGAGAATAGTTAGCAAGTTCTTCTAAATTAGTTTTTGCATTAAAAGCACCAGCATCAGAGCGTAGCCAAGCATTTGATAAAATATCATATAAATTTTGTTTACCAACTCTATCTATTGCAAGTAGAGTTATATTAAATTCTATCTCACCATCAAAAACAGCTATATCTGCACCTAATATTGGTTTAATACCATTATTTCTACATTCAGAATAAAACTTAATAAAACCACAAATATTAGAAATATCTGTAAGAGCTAAGGCTGGTATTTTTAATTGAGCTGCTCTTTTTACTATAGCTTTGACACTCTGTAGACCATCTAAAATTGAATAATCAGAGTGAATATGTAATGGTATATATTTGTAGTTATCTTGCATTTTTACTTATATTTTTATAAAAATTATTAATCTAAAAAAGTTGATTTTAAATTATAACAATAAAAAAGGCATCTTGTTTAAGATGCCTTATAGAAAGATTTTGATAAATTATTGCTTAAAAAGCATAAGAGTAATTAAACATAATATCTATGTTGTTTACATACTTTGAGAAAGTATCACTTACTGTGAACTTAAATGTATGTGTATCCTCTTGATAGTATACAGATGTACCTAAAGTATATCTTTCACTATCTAAAACTCTAGTTGATAAACGATTAACTTTATCAGAACCTGTAAATGACATATCTTGACTAAAGAAACCTTTACCTATAGTTTTATCAATAGATGCAGTATGTTTTATATATAGCTCTTTATCAAAGAAGTTAGCTTTATAACCAATATCAGCACCAACTACAATTGATGTAAATAAATTGTTTTCAGCATAGTTCTTTATAACTTCTTCATTTTGCATATATAAACTTAAATCTTTTGCCATTAGATAATTAATATTTGCAAGAGCAAAAGTATTTAAAGTGAAATTATCAAAGCTAAAACGATAGTTTAAATTAAATTGAGCATTTAATGAATTGGCATCAAAACTACCATTTAGCTTATCAAATCTTAAATCATGCTCTAAATCATTAGATTGAGTATTGTATGAGAAAATTGCACCTAATGAATATTTATCAAAGTCATAGTTTAAATAATAGGCTAAACCTAAATTATTACTATCTTTATTTACATGATAAAAGTCACCTGTATTGTGTGTATCAATATGTGCATATGATACATAAGCACCTTGAGTAAAGTTATTTTCAGTAGTATCAAGTCCTATAACAAAACCCTTTAAATTAGATTTTAAACCATAATTATAAGCACCACATTCATAACCATGAACATTGCTATGCTCATATACAGCTGTAGACCATAGATTATAAAATCTATCTGCAATATCTAATTTTAATGAAGGCATAGTATTATCTTTTAATCTTTCAGTAACTAAAGACATACTTTTTCTTGCATTATAGATAACATCACTATAAGCACCTGATATAGCACCTGCTTTAGATGCAGCTTCAAAACTTTCAGCTACTTCTTCATCTGTAAGACCATTATTTTTGTCTAACATAGAATCAATAAAATCATTGTCATTTGGATTTATAATATCAGGAACAAGATCAGGATTTATATTGTCTGTAATATTATTATCCTTATTAAATACTGATGTTAAAACAAGATCTTTTTCCTCTTGCTTAATAGAAAGATCCATTAATCTGTTTGCAGATAATAAAAGTACACCTTTTTTGCTGTATTTGTCATAGTTTTGAATACCATTTGCAGAAGCATCTTTTGTGTCACTAATTAAGATATATTTATCTTGTTTATTTTTATTAATACCATAAACATAAAGAATTGAGCCATCTTCAAAATTATGAGTAGCACCATTACCTTGAATTAAAGCTTCATCCTTCTTTATATCTGAAAAATCAGCAACAAATAAGGTATCTTTTGCAACATATAGATTGTCATTTACATTTCTTTTACCTAAATGTAGATGATTTTTAGTTAAATTTAAGGTTTTATTATTATTTAATCTACTTATGGCAAAAACACGTTTGTAAAGATAGTCATCAAAATCTTTACCATATTTGTAGCTTAAATTATCTATAGATATAGTAAATACTTTCTTTAACTCTTCAATATCTAATCTACCAAGAGATAAATTTGCAATATCATTTAAAAAGAAAGTATTAGTACCTTTATCACCATCTTCTATATTTTTAACTTGTAAAAAAGCTCTTCTTTTATTATCAATCTCTGCACCATGAACAAAGAACTTTGTATCTCCATATTGATTAGTCTTAAGATTATCAACAATTACACCAAAAATAGTTTGATTTATAGGATCTTGTTTTTGTATTCTTGGCATAGTATCTAAATTAGCAGTTACATAAAAACCTTTTTTTATTTCTTTAACTTCATTAATATGATGAGTTCCATTTGCAAAGAAAACATTTGTTGCAGATAAAGAACCATTAATAGTCATATTATCTTCTGCATTTAATCTATTTACATTAATATCATTAGTTACAACATTACTTCCTTTGAATACTGCAAGATTAAGTGAACTAGTATCATTACCTATATCTTTATTAAAAGTGTAATTACCAGTAATCTCTAAAATATTATTACTTGCATTTTCATCATTAGAATGATTAGAACCACCAACAATAGGGAGATCAATTACACATCTATTATTAGGACATCTTTCAATATTCTTTAAATCTTTTGGAATAAAATTAAATAAAGATAATCTACTATTGTGATCAATTACAATAGGTTTATCACTAGTGCTATTTTCTCTTCTTATAGCACCTGCTACAGTTAAGTGAGAGTTCTCGCCATTTTTATGTCCTACAATTAAATCATGATCTTCAAGAATAACTTTTTGAATTGCAAGTGTTTGTTTACCTACACTACCAACTTCAAAATGTGTTTTTGTACCTTTTTCTTGAGTTTCATCAATATAATTATAAGGTTGACCACCAAAAGATACATCTAATATGCCTTGTCTTGTAATAGGGAAATTAGGATCAACATGATTTGGATCACCACCTAAAATAGTAATAGTCATATCAGGATTTTGTTGACTTAAATGCTTAAGTTCTTCTAAAGTCCAAGGATCTCTACCTTTATCTAAAATAAGATAACCTGTACCTGCACTATTAATAAAATTTTGTAATTTTAATGTATTAAGATCAACTGTTACACCTGGTGTGGTATTTTCAGTTAGAGTGTAATAATCACCTCTTACAGTACCATAATCATTTATATTAAATATATCATTATGTTTTGTAGTAGGATCTTCAAAATTAATTTGAGCAATTTTAGGTAGAAGTACAAAACCTGCAGACACATTTATATCCGATGTATCACTAAGATATAGATTATAAAATGTAGAATTACCACCATCTATATTTAGTTGTCCTTTATTTAGTAATGAAATAGGTTTTGTAAATACCCAATCACCATTTAATACATATAAGCTACCTTTACCATGACCTGTTACTATATTATTTTTGATCTCACCACCAATTTTGCCTACATAAAATTCTTTTTGATAACCAAATAGATCTTTTAGTCCAAAAACAAGATCTGTTTTATCTGTATAAATATCATAACCACTATTTGCAACATCATCTGAAAAGCCATTCATAGTGATTAAACGATTTGAATTTAAGTGATAATGAAAATGAGGAAAAGGTTCTTGTGAAGTAAAATTAAATTTACTTGCAATAATAGTAGCATTGCCTATTTGATCAAGGGCACTTGTTGTTTTTATATCACCAATACCTTTAATTGCTACAATAGCACCAGTATCTGCACTTATATGCATATTTAAGTGATTTAAATCTGTATCTTCTCTTAGACCTAAATGACCTCTTCTTTCTATATGTGCAAAACCATTATTGTAGAAATAAAGATCATTATAATCATGAGTACCAACACTGTCTGCTAATACAACACCATGCTCTTTGATAGTGAGTTTGTGTGTTTCTACTCGTCCATCACTTTTTATATCTAAAATGCCCTCAATAGTTCCACCTTCACGGTTTTTAGTTTTAATTACAGAATTATTGCTAACTTCCATTTTTCCTTCATTAAAAATAGAAAGAAAATCTATATCTGCATTACCACCTTTTGCATAGAATTTACCTTGACCCCAAAGAGTTAAGTGTTTAGCATTAAAGATACTATTTTTATTTAAATTAACTGTACTACCCTTTACAGTAATTTGACCACCATCTAATGTTCCATTTATGTTTAAGGTAACACCACGATTATCAGAAAACTTACCAATCATTAGGTTTCTACCATAGTATCCACCTGTCATAGTGCTAGGGTCAAAGAATCTATCGCCACCTATTCTAAGTTTGCCATTTAAATTTATAATGGAATTATGTTCAGCATTATTACCACCAACCATTTCAATTGATTGATCTATTGCTGTATTTAATTGAACATTTCCATCTATATTTAAAATGGCTTTATGATTATTTGTTCCTTGAACTTGTAATAAATTAAAGTCATCATCATTGACATTTTTAAACACTGTATATTTTGTATTTTTACCAATATTTACAATGCTATCAGCAAAGTTACTAGCTTTGACTGTTAAATTAGATGTAGTAATATCAGTATTTATGTTAACAGTTGTATCGATTTTTGAGTCTTGATGACCAAAAATAGCATGTCCTTTTTTGGTTTGTCCTATAACTTTGTTGATATCTACAGTTCCTATATCAGGAAGAGTTAAAATATCATTATCATCTAAAACAATTTCAGATGTGTTTTTATCAATAGTAATAGCAGAAGAGACAGTTGAATTTGAAAATAAAGCAAGACACATTAATGCATATATTTTTTTGAAATGCATTTTTTTGTTTTTTGTTTTTGTTTTCATAAGCTTATTACTAAAAAGTTAAAAAAAAAGATAAAATAGAGTTTGGTTTTATTAAACAGTGAAAGTAAAACTAGATCTACATGATCAAGATCTCTTTTTTATTAATTTAAATTTAATACATGAAAAATAAAGAAAAATTATTAAAAAAGATCTTTTATTTTAGTTAAATTTATTTTTAATCTTAAACTTGCATTTAAGTTATGGTGAAGATAATAATTATTTTTTAATTTATTTTCTGTATAAGAATTTTATATTATGCAATATATTTGCTTTTCTGAAACTTTTGTTTAACTTTATTATAGTGTAATATACTAAATTGTAATATTTTAAGATTATTTTATATATTTATCTTATATTTTTCATACATCAAATAATAAATTATATAAAAATCTTATCATAGTATTTATGAGGTTTTCTGTAAAAAAAAGTAAATATTTTACTAAATAAATAGAGGTTTTTACTATATTTAGTATTTTTATATATGTAGTGGTTTTTTTATATATTTTTTTTGTAAAAAAATAATCTTATATTAAATATTTACTTATTTCTTAAATATTAATTTAAGAAAGTTAGTATATTTTTACTATATAAATAAAAGAAGATTTTTTTAATTTTATTTTTCTTATAAAGTTATTTTATGAAAATATTTTACATACAAGATTAATAAATTGTATGTTAAAAAGTATAATTATAATTTAACACAAGATCAAAATCACATTTGTACTTAGAAAAAGTATTATTTATTGAAAATTTATAATTATGACTTCCATTATAATAAGAAATAGATGAACCTAAAGTAAATCTATTATTATCCACAACTCTTGATGTAAGATATGCAGTATCATTAGTAGAACCAATAATAGAAACCCCTTGAGTAAAGAAACTACTGCCTATGGTTTTTTCAAATGCAAAAGAATGTTTTACATTAAATTCTTTATTAAATACATTAAATAGGTAGCTAACATTAGCACCAAGCTTGATTGATTTAAATAATTTATTGTTAGCATAATTTTTTATAACTTCATCATCTTGCATATATAAACTTAAATCTTTTGCCATTAAATAATTTAAATTTGCCTCTGCAAAAGTGTTTAATGCAAATTTATCAAAGTTAAAACAATAGTTTAGGTTTAATTGTGCATTTAGGGTATTAGTATTAAAGTTGCCATAAAGCTTATTAATTTTTATATCATGCTCTATATCATTTGATTGAGTATTATATGAAAAGATTGTACCTAAGGAATATTTATCAAAATTATAATTTTGATAATAGGCAAAACCTAAATTCTTGCTCTTTTTACTTATATGATTTAAATCACCTGTATTATGTGTGCTAATCTTTGCATAAGATAGATAAACACCATGAGTCAAATTATCTTTTGTGCTATCAACACCTACAATAACACCTTGTAAACTAGATTTTAGACCATAAGTATAAGAACCACTTTCATAACCATGAATACTACTGTGCTCATACATAGCTGTAGTCCAAAGATTATAATTTCTATTTGCTATATCTAACTTTAAATCTTGAGCATAACCATTATTTATCTCATAAATTCTATCTTTAACTAAAGACATACTTTTTCTTGAGTTATATATAACATCATTATAAGCTCCAGATAGTAAAGATACTTTAGTAGCACTATCTATAAATTTGGATACTTCTTTGTCCTCAAGACCATTAAAGTTATTTAAAACAGAAGATAAAAATTGATTGTTCTCATTTTTTATAACTAAAGATTGAAGATTTTGATTTAAAGTATTTAAAATCTTGTTGTCTCTTTTATACACAACTTTTAATACTAAATCTTTATCCTCTTGTTCTATAAATAAATCAACAAGTCTATTTGCAGATATAACATGAACACCTTTTTTACTATTGTTATCATAGTTTTTTATATTATCTGATGCATTTTGTGTATTATCTATTAAGATAAATTTCTTATAGTTTTTATCACTAATTCCATAAGCATATATGCTAGAACCATCTTCAAAATAATAAGACTCACCACTACCCTTAATTAATGGTTCATTTTCTTTTATATTGGTAAAATCAGCTATAAATAAAGTGTCTTTTTTTAGATAAAAGGAAGCTTTATCATGCTTTGCTATACCAATATAAAGATGGTTTTTCTTTAAATTTAGTTTTGAGCCATTTGTAAGTGTACTTACACCTATAATACGCATAAATTCATAATTTTTAGCAAGTTCTTTATGATGTTCTTTTATATGATCTAAAGATAAAAGATTAGCTTTCTTTAAAGCATATAAACCAAAGTTACCAAAAGTTAATGCACCTAAATCATCTAAAACAAAACTATTAATACCTTTATCACCATCCTCTATGCTTTTTATTTGTAAAAAGCCTCTCATATTATTTTTTTGAGAACCTTTTATATTAAAGTTTGCATCACCATTTTGATTTGTTTTTAGTGAATCTACTTTAATATAAACATATTCATCCCTAATAGTGTCTCTAAAAATCTCATAAATAGATTTGTCTAAAGAATCTAAATTAGCATCAGGATCAATAACAAAATATTTTTTTATAGACTTAAGTTCATTAATATGACTATCACCATAAGTAAAAACAGCATTATCCTTTAAACTTAATGCTCCTTTTATTTTTAAATTGCCCTCAACTTCAAGTTTTGAGACATTTACATCTTTATTAGCAATTAAATGTCCATTTTTTTGTACTGAAAGATTAAGCTTTCCTATATCATCACCTATATCTTCAAGAATTGCATAAGGTCCTATAATATTTAAATAATTATTATCATCATGAGTACCACCAACAATAGGGATGTTTACAGTATACATTTGATTATTTCTAGATCTTTTTATAGTATCACGAGGTCTAAAATCAAATAAATTAAGTTTACTTTTGTAGTCAATAACAATAGGGGATTTTATACCACCATCTACTCTTGTAATATCTTGAGCTACTGTAAGTTTAGATTCAGGTCCATTTGCATCTCCTATTTGTAACTTATGATTTTTTAAAATAACTTCTTTAATTGCTAGGGTTTGTTGACCTATCTGACCTACATTAAAATCTGTTTTATGTTGTTTTTCTACTGTCTCATCTATATAGTTATGAGGCTGACCACCAAAGGTAATATCTAATATACCTTGATTTCTAATAGGAAAATTATCTTTATTGTAAATATGCTCACCTAAAATAGTAATTGTCATTTTAGGTCTTTGTTCATTTAAAATTTTATGCTCTTCTTGTGTATGTTTATATCCTCTTTTATCTAAGATTAGATAGCCATTACCATTTATATCAATAATATCCTTTAATTTTAAGGTTTTATAATCAATATTTTGATTTGCCTTTGCATTAGTTAGGTCAAAGTAGTTGCCTTGTACTTGACCCATATTTGTTATAAGAATATTGTTTTTATGTGTTTTACAAGAAACACATGTTTTATCAAAAATATCTTTTTCTAGGAGTAAAAATCCAGAAGATACATTGATTTTACCATTAGGACTTATTTTTAATTTATGAAGATTTGTATTTCCTCCTAATATATTAAATACACCATTATTTTTAATTTCTACACTTTTTAGATCCCAATTACCACCTTGTACAGATAAATTACCTGTACCAGTACCTGTTATAATGGTATTTTCTATATTGCTACCTTGTTGTGTTTGTCCATAAAACTCATGTTGATATCCTTTTAAATCATTAAGACCTAAAACAAAATTACTATTATCTGTATAGATTTTTTTAGTGTTATCTATATCTTTAAAACCATGTGTACTTATAAAACGATCATTTTTTAAATGATAACCATCTATATCACTTGTTTTTAAATCAAATTTATTAGCAATAATAGTGGCATCTTGAATGAGGTTAAGTTTAGGATCATCAAGATCCATTGTAGCAATACCTTTAATTGCAATAACACCATCTTTATCAGTAAAAAGGTAGTCTTTTAAATAATTTAAAGAGGTATTTTCTCTTAAAGCTAAGTGACCTCCTGACTTTATACTTACATAACTATAAGGATCTACTTCAAGAGTATTATTTTGAGTCATACCTATATTATTAGTTATTAAAACGCCATTTTTTTCTATAAATAAGTTTTTAGCAACAACTTTACCTTTTTCTTTAATATCTAAAAGACCTTCAATAGTACCACCTAAATCTTTAACATTTTCTATATATGCACCATTATTAACAATCATTTTGCCTTCATTAAAGATATTAAAGAAATCAACTTTTGCATAAGAATTTGCATTTGCAAAAAGACTGCTTGCAAGCCAAAGATTTATAGATTTAGCATTTATTTGACCATTTGCATTTAAATTTAAAGTACTTTTAACTAAAGTTAATTCTGCAGAGTGTAATTTACCATTAACATTTACAGTAAGTCCTTGTTGTTTTACATAGCTACCTAATTGCACATTACGATTAAATTTAAGATCGCTATCTTTCTTATTAGTGCCAACATAAAGAAAACCATTTATATTTAAAATAGAGTTATGTTTTGCATTTTCTCCACCTAAAACCATAACGTTATTAGAAGATGTCTTAGCGTTTAAATATAAGGTACCATCGACATTTAAAGTTGCACTATTATTCTTCTCTCCCTCAATTTTTAATACATTTGGATCTAAAACTTCTGTAATAGTATAAGTAGCATTTTTATCAATAGTATATACAACACTGTTTTTATCATTAGCAGAAATAGCTAAGCTAGATGTTTTTACATCATCTTTTATAACTATATTATCTATATTTTTATCTAAAGCATAAGATGAAAAGTTTAAAGCAATAAGAGCAAAACTTATCAATCTAAAAGCTTTACTAAAATGAAATTTATTTTTATTAAGATTATTTTTCATGTTAAAATATTTTATATGTCTTATAAGTTTATAAAATTCGCTGTAGTTTAATAAATACAGATATTTTTATATATTGATCTACATCTCTTTTTATAAGATTAATACTTAGTTTTTGAAAAATAAGGAATAATTTTATAAATATTTATGTAATTTTTTTATTCTAATTTTTATATTAAAAATTTTATATTTATATATGTATATTTATTTTATTAAAGATTTATAAGGATTTGATTATAACTTTGATAGTTTATATAAATATTAATATGTAATAAAAAGCAATATTTATATAAAAAAGATATGTATCTTATTTTAATATTTTTATTTTTAATTTTTTATATTTTTTATAAATAAAATAGAGTAATTACAGATAGTTAGAGCATATATGAAGTGGTAATTTTTATTGATTAAAACTTATTTATAGTAAATTTTATCATATATAAATTTAAGGTTTTACTATTGTAAATCTTTGTTTTCTATAAAGATAAAATATTTATTTATTAAAAATAATATCTTTTTATCTTAAAAAAAATTATAAATTTATCATTTGTTTTATAGATAAAAATAAAATAAGAAAAATTTTAAAATATAAAAATGAAAAAAAGGCATGTTTTACAATGCCTTTTTCTTTAAAATTTAAAAAATTATTTTATTTAAAAGCTTTATAAGCATTGATTAAACCATTAGTTGAACTATCATGAGATGAAATAGTGTAATTATTTTCAAGTTCTGGAATAATCTTCATAGCAAGAGCTTTACCTAATTCAACACCCCATTGATCAAATGAGAAGATATTTAAGATAGCACCTTGAACAAAGATCTTATGTTCATACATAGCAACTAACATACCTAATGTCTTTGGAGTAATCTTCTTTAATAAGAAAGAGTTTGTAGGTCTATTGCCTTCAAATACCTTAAAAGGAACGATTTCTGCGTAATCTTTCTTACCTTTAGCTTCAAACTCTGCAATAACTTCTTCTTTAGTCTTACCAAAAGCTAAAGCTTCTGTTTGAGCAAAGAAGTTAGATAATAGTTTTACATGGTGATCTCCAATAGGATTATGAGTTTGAGCAGGTGCAATGAAATCACAAGGAATTATCTTAGTACCTTGGTGAATTAATTGATAGAAAGCATGTTGACCATTAGTACCAGGTTCACCCCAAATAATAGGACCTGTTTCATAATCAACTTTATTACCATTTCTATCTACAAATTTACCATTTGATTCCATATTACCTTGTTGGAAGTAAGCTGGGAATCTGTATAGGTATTGGTCATAAGGTAAAATTGCTTCTGTTTCAAATTTATAGAAGTTATTGTACCAAATGCCTATTAAAGCCATAAGTACAGGTAGGTTTTGTGAAAATTCTGTTTCTCTAAAGTGGCAATCCATTTCATAACCACCTTTTAAGAAAGCTTCAAAGTTGTCATAACCACAAGCAAGTGCAATAGATAAACCAATTGCAGACCATGATGAGTAACGACCACCAACCCAGTCCCAGAACTCAAACATATTGTCAGTATCAATACCAAATTCAGATACACCTTTGGCATTAGTTGATAAAGCAACAAAGTGTTTTGCTACATGAGCTATATCTTTTGCACTGTCTAAAAACCACTTACGAGCTGTATGAGCATTTGTCATAGTCTCAAGAGTTGTAAATGTCTTAGATGCAATTAAGAACATTGTTGTCTCTGGATTTACTTTCTTTAAAGTTTCAGCTATTTGAGTACCATCAATATTTGAAACAAAGTGGCACTTTAATCTTGTATGATAAGGTGTTAATGCTTCTGTTATCATACATGGACCAAGATCTGAACCACCAATACCAATATTTACAATATCAGTAATTTCTTTACCTGTATAACCTTTCCATTGACCTGATATAACTTTCTCACAAAAATCTTTCATCTTTGCAAGAACAGCTTGAACGTCAAGCATTACATCTTTACCATCAAGCATTACGCTCTTACCTGAAAAATTACGTAAAGCTGTGTGTAATACTGCTCTATCTTCAGTTCTGTTTATTTTTTCTGCATTGAACATTGCTTCAATGTCATTTTTTAAATCACATTCTTTTGCAAGATCAAGTAGTAATGATAAAGTTGTTTTGTCAATTAAATTCTTAGATAAATCAGCTAAAAGCTCATCTCCAACTTTTAAACTAAAATTATCAAATCTTTGACTATCGTTTGCAAATAGATCTTTTAGAGTTCTATTTTTAGTTTGATTAAAATGTTCTGATAATGCTTGCCAAGCTTTTGTTGTTGTTGGATTGATATTCTTTAGCATTTTTTTCTCCATAATAAAAAAATTCTACAAAAATTTTACTCTTATTTTTTATGTTTGTCTTCTTTGTAAAAATCTTTCTTATCTTAAAAGACAATATTCTTTTTTCTACTTAGTTCTGAACTAAAACTTGGGGCTACTGATTTAGCCATTTCAATACAAGCTTTATCAAGTTCAGTTAAATCATCTTTTCTATAACAAAGACCTACTTTAAAAAAGCCAAAATCATCATCTCTTTTTATGTGTAAATCATTTTTAAATGGAGATAGATAAGCTACTAAATTTGGGATTAAAGATACTCCATAGCCTAAAGCTGTCATACAAACAATAGCTTCATGTCCTTCAACATTTACTATCTTAGGTGGGAATTTATCTATTTTTTTAAAATATTCATTTGCTTTTTTATTTAAAAGACCATGTGATGACATAATAAAAGGCATTTCGCTTATATTTAGATCAACATTACCTATATTATTAGCAGGAGCTATAAAGATAAGAGGGAAAGTTGCAAGATGGACAAAATCTATATCTTGACTTAAATTATCCTCATCAATAGGGGCAATAACAAAGTTAAACTCTTTATCTCTTAGTTTATCAAGTGCATTAGCAACATCACCTGTTTGCAGTGATAATTCAACAGATGGCATAGATAAACTTATTTCATTTAAAAATCTAGGAATAAATATATAACTTGCAGTCACAGAGCAATATATTTTGACTCTACCAGATAGCTCATTAACTTCCTTATTAAAGTTAAATTTTAAGTTTTGATATGACTTTAAAGTTTCACGAGCAAACTCTGCAAAAGCAAGACCTTGAGGGGTTATGCTTATACCTTTTTGATCTCTTGTACACAATAAAAAACCTAAATCATTTTCAAGTTTTGATATTGTTCTTGAGAGTGTTGATGGGCTTACGTTACATAAAATAGCAGCTTTAGTAATATTTTCTGTTTCACATAAGCGAATAAAAAATGAGGCGTCTTTTAAATCTATCATAATATCATCATAGTATTCTGCACAAAAAAGGTGATATATGCTCTTATTTTGCATATGTTGCAATATATTATATTGAATAATTGCAATTAATGCAAAGTTTATATATTATACATTATATATTACAAATGTTATTTTCATTTTAAGCAGGTCTAAAAATGTCTAATTACTTTAACACACTAAATCTCAGAGAAAAACTAGAACAATTAGGATCATGTACCTTCATGCAACGCTCTGAGTTTGCAAATGGTACTAAAGCTTTAGAAAATAAAAAAATTGTTATTGTAGGTTGTGGAGCTCAAGGTTTAAATCAAGGTCTTAATCTAAGAGATAGTGGTCTTGATGTAAGTTATGCTTTAAGACAAAGTGCTATTGATGAAAAAAGAGATTCATATAAAAGAGCAACAGAAAATGGTTTTGTTGTAGGTAATTATGAAACTTTAATTAAAAATGCAGATTTAGTTATTAATTTAACACCAGATAAACAGCATCATGATGTAATTTCAAAAATAGTACCTTTAATGAAAAAAGGTAGTGCTTTAGGTTATTGTCATGGCTTTAATATAGTAGAAGAAGGCGAACAAATTAGACCTGATATTACTGTTATTATGGTAGCTCCAAAGGCACCTGGTACTGAAGTACGTGAAGAGTATAAAAGAGGTTTTGGTGTTCCTACTTTACTTGCAGTACATAAAGAAAATGATATTAATAAAAATGGTTTTGAACTTGCTAAAGCATGGGCATGTGGTATAGGTTCACATAGAGCAGGTTGTTTAAAGTCATCATTTGTAGCTGAAGTTAAATCTGATTTAATGGGTGAACAAACAATATTATGTGGTGTATTACAAGCATCATCCTTACTTTGCTTTGATAAGATGGTAAAAGAGGGTGTAGATAAAGCTTATGCTTGTAAATTAATTCAATATGGTTTTGATACTTTCTGTGAAGCTTTAAAACATGGTGGTATCACTCATATGATGAATAGACTATCTAATAAAGCTAAAATTAAAGTATGTGCCTTATCTAATGAGATAAAAGAAATTTTAACTCCTCTTTATGAAAAACATATGGATGATATTGAGTCAGGTAGTTTTTCAGAGGAAATGATGAAAGATTGGGCAAATGGAGATGCAAACTTACATAAATGGCGTGACTTTTATGCTAAATCAGAGTTTGAAAAAGCTCCAAGTTGTGATATTGAAATAAAAGAACAAGAATATTTTGATAAAAATCTTTTATTAATAGCTTTCTGCAAAGCAGGTATTGAGCTTGCTTTTGAGGTTATGACTAGATCTGGTATTTATGAAGAGTCTGCATATTATGAATCTTTACATGAATTACCTTTAATTGCTAATACTATAGCAAGACGCCGTCTTTATGAAATGAATGTAGTAATTTCAGATACTGCAGAATATGGTAATTATTTATTTGCAAATAAAGCTATACCTCTACTTAAAGATTTTGTTGAAAAACAAGATCTTGATGTTATGGGTAAGGGAATAGATAGATCTGATGATGGTGTAGATAATCTTTTACTTATGAAAGTAAATGATGAAATTGCATCACATAAAATTGAGATAGTTGGTAAGACATTACGTGCTTATATGTCTGATATGAAAAAAATCACAATGAATCATTAACAACTTACTACCTAAACATAAAACTAGATTTTCTCCATTGGAAAATCTAGTTTTTTACAATCTAAATTCTTATTTATTTTTGCTATTTAATTTATGAACAGAATTAAAAGCATCATCTACTGTATATATATTTTTTAATGAGTTTTGTTGTTCTTTTTCAGCCTCTTTATTTCTATAAGTAAAATTATGAAAACTAGTATATTTTATAGGTAATTCGGTTATAAAACGACTTTGTGATACTGGTTCATAATTATCTTTCTTTTTTCTATTTTGACAATATGTCATATAGAGTTTTTTCTTAGCTCTTGTTATTCCTACATAGACTAAACGACGCTCTTCTTCTATATTAAATGAAGTATTATTTTTAGTATCATCCTGAATAGAAGTTTTATGAGGTAAAATATTTTCCTCACATCCAATCATAAAGACAATAGGAAACTCAAGACCTTTTGCAGCATGTAAAGTCATTAAATGAATAGAATCAATATCTTTATCATCTTTCTTATCCATTATTTCACGTAAGCTAAGACGTGATATAGCTTCAGAAAAATTAACAGCACAATTTAATTTAGAACCTTGAACGTATTCTAAAATCCAACTTTGTAGCAATCTTACATTTTTTATCTTAATATCTAAAGCTATTTTATTTGCAATAATAGTGCTTAAATAACTCTCATACTTTATTTCTTTAAGTAAAAGTGTAGCAAGCTTTATGCTATTTTTTTCTTCATATAAAATACGTCTTAAACCATTTAAAAGAAGAATAAACTCTCTAAAACCCTCTATTTGACTTGTGTTTAATAGAGTTAAATAATCTAAATCTAGACATGTTTCATAAAGAGATTGATTTTTTGCTTTAGCAACTTTATTAAGTTTAGATATACAATCTGGTCCTATACCTCTTTTAGGTATATTAATAATCCTTAATAAAGAACTATTATCAAAAGGATTAATAATAAGTTTACACCAAGATAAAATATCTTTTATTTCAGTTTGTTCAAAGAAACTTTGACCACCTGTAATAGTACAAGGCATTTTATTTTGAGCAAGAACCTTTTCTATAATTTTAGATTGGAAGTTAGATCTATAAAGAATAGCAAAATTATCAAAAGATATCTCTTGATTATAATTTACTTTGTAATCATGTCTAATATTTATAATTTCAGATGCTACAAATATAGCTTCTTGATACTCATCATATGCAGAAGTTACTTCTACATTATCATGAAAACCAATATTAGATCTAAGTTGTTTTACAAAGATATGAGGATTATTTTTAATAACTTCATTTGCACAAGATAAAATTTCAACGCTAGATCTATAGTTATCCTCAAGTTTTATAATATGTAAATCAGGATAATCTTTTGAAAGTTCATTTATATTTTCAGGACGAGCACCACGCCATGAATAAATAGACTGATCATCATCTCCAACTACAGTAAAAGATCTATATTTAGATACTAATATTTTAAGCAATTGATATTGTGTTTCATTAGTATCTTGATATTCATCTACTAAAATATATTTAAAACGACTTGACCATTTTGCAGCTAAAGCTTCATTTTGTTGAAAAAGTATAGTTGGCAGATAGATAAGATCATCAAAATCAACAGCATTACAAGATAAAACATATTGATTATATTGATTTATAATATCCTTTACTACCTGACTTTTAGCAACCTTTTCAACAGGAATTAAATAGTTTTTACATTTAGATATGTATTCAATAACTAGTTGAGTTAAAGTATTTTCTCCACCATCAAATCTATTTGCTTCATTTGCAAAGTTATTTCTTATAATTTCCTTAATTGCTTTTTGTTGATCATATTCATCAAATAATGAAAAATTTTGTGTTAGATTTAATCTCTCATGCTCACGTTTTAAAATAAAAAGACCTAAAGAGTGAAATGTAGATATAAAAATAGAGGAAGCTACTTTTTTACCAACATCCAAAGCTACTCTCTCTTGCATTTCACTTGCAGCTTTATTTGTGAAAGTTACAGCACAAATTTGTCTTGCATCAATATTATTTTTAATTAAATTAATAATTTTATTAGTAATAACTCTTGTTTTTCCAGAACCAGCCCCTGCTAGAACTAAACAAGGGCCTTTAACATAATGCACAGCTTCTTCTTGTTCTTTATTTAATTTCAAATTACACTCCTATGTATCTTTTAAAACTTATTAATTGTCCATTTAAATAATTACTGTTAAGTTCAAGTTCACAATTTGCATTAGATAAATTTATCTCTATATTTTGTATGCTATTTGCACTAGCAATTTCAGCACATGATTTATTAACTAGGGCAATAATTGGTAAATTTGCACTTTGTGCTATACAGGATAAATTTTCTAATACCTTAGATAATTTTTCACAACTAAGACCTAATGTATCTACAATTAATACAAAAGATCCATTTTTTTGTACTTTTGATGCACATATAGCAAGATTTATATTATTTTCAATATCATCATAAGATGTTATTTCTAATAACTTTGCATTGTTAATTCCTTGATATCTCAAGTTTTGTTCTTGCATATTATGTTGCTTAAATAAAGCACAAAGTAAACTAAATCTTTGTTTTGAACTTGCATAAACAATAGAAGATAAACCATCTTCAATAATAGATGCTACGCAATTTCTTAAACTTAAAGCATCGCCTGTAAATGTGTAAAGTTTATTATTTAAATTTAATTTAGATAAGCTTTCATTATCAGTTATTAAATTAGTAAATACATTTTCATTTATTACTTTAGTAAAAGAAAAAGCTAGTATTTTATCTATATTTTCAAGTTTATAAATTAAAGCTTTTTTATCCTTGCATAAAGCTTCATTAATATCTTTATAAGGATATGATATGTCTATAATTTTAAAGTTGACTTTTAATTGATATAAAGCTGCAGATAATTCTTTACATGACATAAAACCAAGTTCATCATTATCTGTTGCAATATAAAATACTTTATTTTTATCTATATTTTTATTCTTTATGTGTTCAATTAAAAATTTATAGTTATGAGCACCACCTAAAGCTAGAGCATTATACCCTAAAGACTCTAAAGATAAAGCATCAAATTCACCCTCTGTAATAAAAATATTTCCATCTTTATCTAAAACATCTATGTTAAATATATTTTGTTCACCTTTTTTTCTCATTCTATCTTGCGCGTTTATATCAGTGTTTCTTGCCATAAATGCTTTATTATTATGTGGAATTATAGCAGCACTCCAAACTATATTGTCATGACCTCTAATGTCTTTATTTGCAATGAAGTTATTATCAAAACCTAAATTAAATCTTTCAATAACATCATCGTTAAGACCTCTTTTATAAAAGTAATCTGTATTCTTTACATTATCATGACAAGTTTTAAAATACTCATCTAAAGAAAATTCTTCTTGCTCTAAAGTATTTTTATTTACATCATTTTCATTATTAGGATTTTCAAAGACAGTTTCAGTATCTACAAAATTAGTATTATCGTTATCATTTGTATAACTTTCAAAAATAGTATCATTATTAACACTATCATTTGCAGCTCTAAAATTACCAAAAATAGCAGGACCTGCAACTATATTAGAAGTATCCTTTAAATTGATATGAGTAGGGCTTGGAATATGTGGAGTATTAATAATGGTCTCTTTTTTATATAAATGATTTTGATTTACTAAAATAGTATCAAAGCTATTACTATTATTAGCAGGAAAATCCTCTGTAGTTATTACCTTATTGTATATATTATTTTGAGTATTATTCTTTGGAGGAAGAATATTACTTCTTGTAATAGTACTATCTGTTCTTGTGGTATTTGAAATAGTATTAGGTGGTAAAAGAGGATTAAAACCATCTATGTCAAGTGTAGGGGAGTTAAACTTTCTTTGCTCTTTTTGTATGGTGTGTACATTATTAAAGTTATTATTGTCATTTGGATTAACACCAAACACAACAGCCTCACCTTCTTCTGCTGATCCTAAAAAAGGTGTATTGTTATTTATCATTATAGTGTTTGGTGTTTGTTGTATAGGTGAGCTAATTTTATAGATCTCTTTTAACTTATTTAATTGATCTAAAAAATTCTCAAGTTTATAGTCTAAAGATACTAAATCAAAAATGTTGTAACTTTTGTTACAAACAAAACAATGAACGACATGATTTTGATTATCAAAACTCATAGTGTTACCACTATCTACATGTTCAGGATTTAAACATGGAAAATTTCTAAGAGTATCTATACCTTTTTTTAATAGATAATCTTCTAATTTGTCATTTAAAAAAGCTTTGGTTTTTTCAAAATCATTATCAAACATTTTAGTATCCTATTTTTTGTTGGTTATTTTATTTAAGATATAAGAGGCAAGTAATAAACCTGCTGATGCTGTAACAGCCATAGAAGCACCCCAAACAGGAAGATCACGTTCTTCTCTTAAACTTTCATCAGAATAGGTTGGTATTTCATCTGAGCAAGAACACATAATACCCATTTTTTTACCACCTTTTGGAAAATTATAGTGACGTCTTAACTCAAATCTTAATTTTTGAATTAAAGCATCTCCTTTAGATTTTGATATATCACAAAGTGTAAGACGAGTAGGGTCTACTCTACCTCCTGCACCACCTGATGTTATAAAAGTAATATTTTTCTTATATAGGTAATTTACTAAATAAGCCTTAGCTTTAATATCATCAATAGCTTCTGCTACATAATTTGGACAAATATTAGCAAAGGTTTCATCAATATTATCAGGTGTTAAATATGTCTCAATTACCTGAACTTTAACTAAAGGATTAATATCAAGTAATCGCTCTTTTAATGCTTGAGCTTTATTTATACCATATGTTTTTGTAGTTGTATGTAATTGACGATTAGAATTACCCATCTCAATTAAATCAGGATCTACTAATATTAAAGATCCAACACCAGACCTACACAAAGCTTCTGTAAGCCAAGATCCAACACCACCTACACCTACAACCATAACAGTTGCATTTTGAAGTTTTAGAAAGCCATCTTCACCATATAAGGCTCTGATTCCTCTAAATCTAATTTCATTTTCTGTCATTTTTTTTTCCTTTTTTTGGTTTATAAAAAGTAATTATATTACAAAATAAAATTGATATAATACATCTACAATTTTGATCCCGTAGCTCAGTTGGATAGAGTTTTAGTTTCCGAAGCTAAAGGTCGTGAGTTCGATTCTCATCGGGATCACCATATTTTTATATATAAAAAAAGCTCAAAGAAATTAATCTTTGAGCCTTTTTTTAGACGAATAAAAAAATCTTTTTTAATTTAAGATGCTATCTCTAATTTGGTCACACCAAGCTTTAATTCTTGCATCTGTAAGTTCTGGCTGATTATCTTCATCAATAGCAAGACCTACAAAATTATTTTCATCAAGAAGAGGTAGTGGACTTGTAAAATCATAACCTTCTGTTGGCCAAAAACCAATAAATTCAGCACCACGGAATTGGAATGTTTCATATAACATACCCATACCATCTAAAAAGGTGTCAGGATATCCTATTTGATCACCTGTACCAAATAGTGCAACAACTTTTCCATTGAAGTCCATAGTCTGAAGTTTAGGCATGAACATATCCCAATCTTCTTGTAATTCACCTATTGACCATGTAGATGTACCAATGATGAGCTTTTGATAATTGTTCATTAACTCACCATCACTACTTATGTTATGGAGATCAACGTTCTCTTCACCTAACTCTTTGGCTATTTTTTCTGCAACAGCACCTGTAATTCCAGTATAGGTGCCATAGAAAAGTCCGACTTTTTTCATATTGACTCTCTATCTTTAAACTTCATACATCTATTGTTAATTAAGTATTTAACATTGACTTAAAAGGAATATATTATAGTAAACCTACATACTTTATTGTATATAATTTTTCTATATTTGTATTATTATTGATAAACGTTTATCAATTAATTTTAAAAAAAACTGAAATTTTTCATTTTTGTTTTAGTTTTTACAAAAAAATGTTAGTTGAGAAATTTAGCTCATAAATAGGAGTATTTTTTCTTATCTTTGATGTATTCTTTAAATGCTAAAAGAATTTTATAGGATAAGTAAATGGCAAGTTTTATTGTAAATGAATCTAAACATGTTTTAGATATGGAAGAAAAAAGAAAGACTTTATTACAAGTAGGTGAAAGACTTCCAAATGGTCTTGTTATCTCAGAAATGGCTGATAATGGATCAAATTATGAAATTTACACAGTAGAAGATAACTCTGTAAATATTTTAGTTGTAAAAGAAGATTTAGCAAATAAATGGATTGAACTTGGATATCTGCCTAAGAGAGTATTTGCAGATTATGTAAACACTCTAAATGAAAAGGTTTGTTTATTTTTCAGCCCATCATCTTTAATTTTACAACCATTAACATCTGTTAGATTCTATGGTTCAAAACATTATGCTTATTCTGTAGCAGGTGCTATTTGGAATACTAGAACTGTAGATCAAGATATTAATTTACGTGATTCTATATATTGTGAATTATACTCAATATTATTACCAACTTTTACACAAACAAGAGCTGTTTGTGATAAAGCATTATTCTCAAATTGTTTCTTAACTACAGGTGAAGAAGATCTTTCAGCACCTCATGAAGTTGAAGATAGTGGCTTATCTCCTTTTAACTTTGCAAGAACAATGCAAGCAAATGGTTTTAAAGGTTCACCTATAGAACATTATCTACAAGCAGGTGAAAAAGTAGATGATTATGTTATGGTTGCAGATAATCTACTTATAGCATCAGCAGTTGAGGTAACTGAAAACTTCCAAGTTTATAATACTAACTCTGATGTTAAGATTGTTCTATTTAACAAAGATTATGCAGATAAGTTAATAAAAAATGATCTAATTTTACAAATGGATTTAAGAACTGTTCAATTAGGTTATGAAATTGTAAAAGCTATTGTTTTATCAAAGAGAAAAGCAGTAGAGTGTCTTGATAATCGTCAATATGGTATAACTAAAGATGGTGCTTTAGAATTAGCACAAGCTATTGGTAGAACAAGACGTAAATTACCAAAAGCACGTCTTGATAATGGTTTATACATACAAGAATATGGTTTAGTTTTCCCTCAAGAGTTTGAATGTGAAGAAAGTCAAAATGATGCACGTTTAGTTGAGGAAATTCTATATAAAGGACCTTTTGCTATGGCCCCATTCCTTGAAGAACATGTAGAGGATGCTAAAGCTATAGTTATGCGTTAATAACTTCTAAATAATCACATATAAAAAAAAGCTCATAATCATTTTTGTGATTGTGAGCTTTTTTATTAAGGAAACAAATTAAATCTTTTGTGCTACTTTGTTAATTTTTCTTGTATAAAGCCTCACGTCTTAATCTCTCTTCTTCTGCTAATTTCATCTTTAGTTCTGTTGGCACATACTTAGTGAAGTAACGCATAACAATAACAAAGAATACAGGAACATAGAAGATAGCTAAAACTGTAGCAGACAACATACCACCAATAACACAAATACCAATTTCATTACGACCTGCAGCACCTGCACCAGAGCTTATAGCAAGGGGTAGCACACCTAAAATAAAGGCAGCTGATGTCATTAAAATAGGTCTTAGACGAATACGAGCAGCCTCAACTACAGCATCTGTAAGTCTTGAACCTTTATCATAAAGCTCTTTAGCAAATTCTACGATCAAAATAGCATTCTTTGCAGATAAACCTACAGTAGTCAATAGACCTACTTGAAAGTAAACGTCATTTGCAAGTGTTGTTTTAAATGGTAGATATTGTGTCATTAAGGCTGCAATAACTGCACCTACAATACCTAAAGGAACAACAAGCATTACAGCAAAAGGAATAGACCATGACTCATATAAAGCTGCTAGTGATAAAAATACTACTAGGACAGATACAGCATATAGTAATGGAGCTTGTGAACCTGATAGTCTTTCTTGATATGATGTACCATTCCAAGAAATACCATAGCCTTGAGGTAGGACTTCATCTGCAATTCTTAGCATTTCATCCATAGCCTCACCAGTTGAAACACCAGGAGCAGGAGCACCTTGAATATTCATAGCACCTACACCATTAAATCTTTCTAAACGAGGTGAACCATAAGTCCATTCAGTAGTAGCAAAAGCTGAGAAAGGAACCATCTCACCTTTATTATTTCTAACATACCACTTATTTAGATCCATCTCATTCATACGAGCTGAAGCTACACCTTGTATAAATACTTTTTTAACTCTTTGTCTTTCAATAAAGTTATCAATATAACCAGAACCCCAAGCAACGGATAATGTTGTATTGATATCAGATATATTAAGACCTAAAGCTAGAGCTTTTTCATAATCTAGATTTAATTTAAATTGAGGTGAATCATCAATACCATTTGCACGTACTTGCATTAGTTTTTTTGATTGTTGTGCTTTATAGATATACTCATTTCTTACACGTGTAAGTTCAGCATGACCATGACCTGCATTATCTTGTAAATACATATCAAAGCCAGATGCAACACCTAATTCAGGAATTGCAGGAAGGTTAAATGCATAAGCAATACCTTCACGAATACCCATTAAAGGCATGTAAGAACGAGCAACAATGCTATTTGCATGTTGTTCTTCACTTTGACGCACACTCCAATCTTTTAGTTTAATAAAGGCAAGACCTGCGTTTTGACCTGAACCTGCAAAGCTAAAGCCTGTAACAGTCATCAAAGATTCAACATTATCTTTTTCTTTAGTGAAGAAGTAATCTGTAAGTTTATCTAAAGTTACAGAAGTTTTTTCAACTGTAGAACCAGCAGGTAGGTTTACCATTGCAAGTAAAACACCTTGATCTTCTGTAGGTAAGAATGCAGATGGAATTTTTATAAAACATAGCACTAATACACCACAGATTACAAAGTAACCAAAAACTTGGCGTTTTATTTGATGAACAACTTTCTTTACATGTTTTTCATATAAAGCAGTATTCTTTTCAAAAGATTTGTTAAATACCTCAAAGAACTTATTTAAAGGCTTTTCAACAGGTTTTATTATCTTATTACAAAGAAGAATAAACTTATTGTTAGATTGAACTGCTCTTTGATCTGCTGTTTTTAAAATGGAAGCACAAAGAGCTGGGGTTAAGATAATAGCAACAAGTACTGATAAAATCATTGAAGATACAATGGTTATAGAGAACTGTCTATAAATAACACCAGTTGAACCACCAAAGAAAGCCATAGGAACGAATACAGCTGATAGTACAAGAGCAATACCAATTAGAGCACCTGTAATTTGATCCATTGAAACTTCAGTTGCAGCTTTAGGGGTAAGTTCAGGTCTTTCGTGTAAAATACGTTCTACGTTTTCCACAACAACAATAGCATCGTCAACTAATAGACCAATTGCTAGCACCATACCAAACATAGTTAAGGTGTTAATAGAGAAGCCTAAAACTGACATAATTGCAAAAGTACCTAATAGTACAACAGGCACTGTAATTGTTGGAATTAGTGTAGCTCTAAAGTTTTGTAAGAATAAATACATAATTAAAACTACAAGAACAATAGCTTCAATTAATGTATGGAATACTTCATTAATAGATACAGCAATAAATTCAGTTGTATCATATGGATATACTAATTTAATCCAATCTGGGAAATATTCTGATTGTTTTTCAACTAGAGCTTTAACTGCTTTTGCTGTGCTTAAAGCATTAGCATTAGATGCAAGGTTAATAGCAAGACCTGCAGATGGTTTACCATTAAATTTACCTGACATTTGATAGCTTTCAGAGCCAAGCTCAACTTTAGCAACATCTTTTAATCTTACATTAGTACCATCTTTATTTACACGAATTAAAATGTTCTCAAATTGTTCTACATTATCAAGACGTGATTGACCTACAATAGTATAAGCATATTGTTGACCTTTAACAGCAGGAGTACCACCTAAAGAACCATAAGTAACCTGAGCATTTTGTGTCTTAATTGCAGATACAACTTCTGAAATTGACATAGATAGGTTATTTAACTTTTCAGGATCAATCCATATACGCATAGCATATTGAGAACCGAAAACAGATAAGTCACCTACACCTTCAACACGAGCTAAAGGTTCTTTTAAGTTTGCATAAATATAGTCTGCAAGATCACTATTTGTATGCTTATCATCTGTAGCATGAAGACCTACAACCATTAAGAATGAGTTAGTACTTTTTGTTACGCTAACACCATTACTTTGAACAGTCTCAGGTAATTGAGATTGTGTTTGTTGTAGTTTATTTTGTACTTGAACTTGAGCAATATCAGGGTTTGTTCCAGGCTCAAAGGTAATATTAATAGTAGAATTACCATAAGAGTCTGATGTAGCTGACATATACATATATCCATCAAGACCTGTCATATTTTGCTCAATAATCTGAGTTACAGAACGCTCTACAGTTAAAGCGTCTGCACCAGGATATGAAGCTCTAATAGATACAGCAGGTGGTGCAATAGTTGGATATTGTGATACAGGTAGTGTAAATACAGACACTAAACCTGCAAGCATGGTTATGATAGCTAATACCCACGCAAAGATTGGTCTGTTAATAAAGAAACGTGCCATTTATTACTTCCTCAAAACTCTATTTTGCATCTTTATTTTGAGCAGCTTGTTTTTGCATTATGGCAGCATCCATAACAGGAGCTCCTGTACGAATCTTTTGAAGATTTGATGTAATTACTTGATCACCTTCATCAAGACCTGAGAGAACGATAAAGTATTGTTCATATTCGCCACCAAGTTTAATTTCTTTTCTTTGTGCTTTTGACTCTTTATCTATAACATATACGTAAGATACGCCATTTGCTTCTCTAATAACGCTACCTTGAGATACAACAATAGCTTTAGGTAAAAAGCCTTGATTTAGATCAGCTCTTATAAACATACCTGGTAAAATTATATTATCAGGATTTGGCACAATAGCACGTAAGCTTACCATACCTGTGCTTTCTTCAACTGTTATACCAGAAAACTCAAGAGTTCCTTTTTCTTCATATTTAGAACCATTTGAGAAATATATATCAACAGTTGCTTTACCATCTACATTTTGGAATTTACCCTTTAACATAGCTTTTCTAAGTTGAAGGTGATCTTCTACTGATTGGCCTAAATCAACAAAAATAGGGTTTACTTGTTGAATGGTGGTAAGAGGCATAGCTTGAGCTGCTGATACTAAAGCACCTTCTGTAAACTCAGATTTAGAAATAATGCCATCTATAGGGGCATAGACCTTAGTGTAGGCTAAATTAATTTTAGCTGTATCTAAATTAGCTTTATCACCCTCAACGCTAGCTTTTGCTTTTAGGAAAGTAGCATAGGCATCATCATATTCTTGTTTAGAGATAGCTTTTTTCTCTAAAAGACTACGATATCTATCAGCTTTTAATCTTGCAGAGTATAAAGTTGCTTGTGAAGCCTCTAAAGCTGCTTTTGCACTTTCTACTTTAGCCTCATATAAAGCAGGATCAATTTGATATAGTTGTTGACCTTCTTTTACAACAGAACCCTCTTCAAATAATCTAGATTGAATAATACCTGATACTTGAGGGCGAACTTCTGCTTTACGTCTTGGGTTCGCTCTACCTGTAAGACGAGATGATACAGGAACATCTTTTGTAATAACTGTAAATACATCAACAGGTAATGCTTGACCTTGTGGTCTTTTTTCATCACCACCACAAGCAGTAACTAATAACATAGAAGCAAAGGAGACAGCAATTAAAGATTTATGCTTTGTGATTTTATTAAGCAACATATTTTAATATTTCCTTTATTTTGGTATGTATTAAATAGTAGTATATTTTATTATACTACTTTTTTTTAATATACATACATGAATGTATGTTATAATTGTCAAAAAATTTTGATAAAGTTTTTTTACTATCAAAGAAAAAGGGATTCATATGCCAAAACGTACTCATTCTGATGCAATGAAAACGAAACATCAAATTATACAAGCTGCCTTAAAATTATTTAATGAACAAGGCTATACTAAAACGAGTTTATCTGATATAGCAAAAGAAGCAGGTGTAACGCGTGGTGCTATCTATTGGCATTTTGAAGATAAAGGTGAGCTTTTATATGAATTATGCCTTGAAGTTACACGTGAGAAGAAGTTTTCAGATTTAATCTTACAAGCAACTAAAGATAGTGAGCAAGATCCTTTAGGTTGTATAAAAGGTTGGATTACTATGCATACACAAGATACAGCAGAACAATTCTTTGGAGGTGAACTTTATCAAATTTTAGATGGAATTTTCCATAAGAGACTTGGTGATAATAAGACACGTGAAAGAATTTTAGATTTAGTATCTTTACGTATGTATCACATTACAGCTGCTCTTGAAAACTGTGTACATAAAAAACAATTACCACCTGATTTAAATATTGATATGGCAGCTTCTTATTTGCATGCTTTATTAATAGGTTATATGCAAACATTGCGTACTGATAGAATTTGTAAACCTATTTTTAAATATAATCACAGTGTAGATAAAATTATTGAATCTTTAAAATTATTTAGAAAGTATTAAATAAGTATAAAAAACCTAAGATATTAAAACCTTAGGTTTTTTTCTATTTAGCGAATAGTGCCATCTTCATTTAGACCTGCAATACCTGCATCTATACCACGTTTTGCAATTTCATGTGCTTTTTCTGGTAATTGTCTTTTATTGCCTTTGCTATCTACAGCAACATAGGTAAATGAAGCTTCTGTAACTAAATCACGTGTTGTAATTTCACTATCAAAAACTTTTTTAACCCAAATTTCTAACTTAATTTTTAGTGAAGTGGTGCCAACATGTTCACAACGACCATAACAACAAACAACGTCACCTACACTTACTGGTTTTAAAAATGTCATACCATCAACAGCTACAGTAACAACTCTACCGTGAGCAATTTCTCTTGCTAAAATAGCACCAGAAATATCCATTTGAGACATAATCCAACCACCAAAAATATCACCAGCTGGATTTGTATCACCTGGCATAGCAAGTGTTCTTAATAGTAAATTACCAACAGGTGGGTGATTTCTTTGTGTTTTTTTATTTTCTTTATCCATATAAAATCCTATAATTTACTATAAATTTTATTATTAAATAAATTACTTAGTTTTATTTTACCATTATTTTTTAGGAACAAAAACAATGCAAAGTCAAACTTTAGGTAAGCTAATGTCTTTAGAGAGGCAGCAAGAACATTTATTAAAAGTCTCAAGAACTTTCGCATTAACTATTCCTATGCTACCTAAAAATCTGCAAGATGTAATAGCTAATGCCTATCTTTTATGTCGTATAGCAGATACTATTGAAGATGATAAAAGTTTAAATAATGAAAATAAAATTAAATGGTTAAATTTATTTTCAGATTTTTTTAAAAGTGATTTAAGTGATGAATCAACGCTAAAAGAGCTTTTATCTATGCAATCTTTTATAAAAGATTCTGCAAATCCTTATGAATTTAATTTATTTAAAGAATTAGATTTATGTATAAATAGACTTTTATCATTTAAAAAAGAAGAGATTTATATAGTTAAAAAAGGTGTTAGCATTTTATCATCAGGAATGGCCTATCATTTAGAGCATAGTGTTATCAATACACAAGATGATTTAGACACTTATTGTTATTATGTAGCAGGTGTTGTAGGGGAGTTTTTAGCTTTTTTATTTATTAATGCTAAAACTACAGATGATGAGAAAGTTTTAAAAGATAATGCTATTAGTTTTGGTTTAGGACTTCAGCTAACTAATATAATTAAAGATAGATATGAAGATAAAGAGCGTAATGTTGAATTTTTAACAAAGGAGATGCTAAGTAAATCCTCAAAATTATGTGATGAAATATGCATAGCAAAAGGTCACTTATCTGATGCTATATCTTTTATAAAAGCTATACACAAAAAAGAAAAGGGACTTAGAGCTTTTTGTCTTTTAAATGTTTTAATGGCTATAGAGACTTTAAATCTCTTAGCTAAAAATGTAGACAATAAAGATAAAAAAAATCTAAAAATTAGTAGAGCTAAAGTTAGATTTTTGTATATTATTACAAAGTTTATATGTAGTAATAATTTCCTAATAGATCTTTATTACAAGAAGTTATGTCATAACGACTATGGCAAAAGACGTGATGTTATAGCTTTAAATAATAAATTATCTAAATGGAATTAATGTTAAATATATTAAAAAAAGGAAAGTTTATGTTAAAACAATTTGTAAAGATAACAGTATTGTTATTATCTTTGATTTCAGTTTTTTCATTTCAAGTAAATGCAAAAGAATTTAAAGAAAATGAAAACTATAAAATAGTTGCTGAAACTAAAGATGCTGAAAACAATGTATTAGAGTTTTTCTCTTATTGGTGTGGTCACTGTTATTCATTACAAGAAATATATTCTTATATTGAAAAGAATCTAGAGGATAAGAACTTAGCTAAGTTTGAACCTATTCCTGTAGGTGCAATGGGAGGTCCTGTTGCAATTGAAGCTCAAAAAGGTTTTTTTGTAGCTAAGAATATGGGTTATGAAAGTGAGTACAATAAAGCTTTATTTAAAAAGATGCATGTAGATGGTGAAATACCTAGAAGTAGTAAGGATATCTTTAATATATTATTAGAGTTAGGTATTCCTGCAAGCCAAGCTCAAGCTGATATGAATTCTTTTGTAACAATAGGTCATTTAGCAAGAATTGAGAATTTAATGAAAAAATTTAATATTGAGTCAGTTCCTGAACTTATTGTAAATGGTAAATATTTAATAATTCAAGAATCAGTAAGCTCTCAAGATGATCTATTAGAACTAATTGAATATACTTTAACTCTACCTTAAATAAAAATGTAGATATAAAAAGAGGAGTTTTAAAGCTCCTCTTTTATTTTAACTATTTATCATCTAAATTATCTTGTTTTATAGTTGCATCGCTCTTATCTTTTTTTAAATATCTATTTAAGATAGCATCTTTTTCATCCCATATTTCACGTAATCTATTAACAAAGTTACGTTTAAATTCTTTATCTTTTAAGTAATCACCTATAAGTGAGCTATCACGCTCTAAATAATCAACACGTGTATATACTTGTTTTAATCTACCACAAAGCATAGCTATCATAGCTTTTTTAGGGTTTTGTGGGTAAGCTAAAGTTACATTAAAGATACAATCTAATTGATTGCCAATTTCAGATAAGGCAAGGGCAAAAGAACCTGCTCTTGGAGGCATTAAGTTTTCGTATTTAGAATTTGCTTTTTTAGCTTTTTCAACTGTAAAACGTGTGCCCTCACAAAAGTTCACAAGAGTTGATCTCTCATCAATTAAGCGTTTACATGCCTTTATAGTTGTCTCAAAGTCTTTATTTTTAAGTTTAGGATTTTTTAAAAGTTTAGCTTTTGAGTAGCGTTTTAAAAAAGGCATACCTAAACCTACACAAGCTAAACCTAAAAAAGGAATATAGATAAGGTTTTGCTTTAAAAAGTATTTAGTAACTGGTATTTTACCTCTAAAGGTATGACAAAGAATAATAATATCAAGCCAACTAATATGATTTGATATTATCATGCAAGAACCTTTAACTTTAGGAATTGAGATTCCCTCAATATCCCAAATCACTTTATTAGTAAGTTTTAGGATAAAAGCATTGGTATAAACCCAGATGTCATAACATATTTGATTAATATAGGATATAAAGTGTATAACAACTTTAAAAGGTAGAATAATTCTTATTAAAGCAAAGAACATAATAGGTAGTGAACATAATATTGTTGATAAAGATATTATGGTCATATTTAAAATAAATAAGATAGGACTTGGTAAAAAAGCAAGCATAATTACAATCCAATGTTTAAGATAAAAGATTTAATAAAATTAGCGTACATTGTAATACAAAGTAAATAAATAAACATTAATGAATCTATGCACTAAATTTGCACAATTTTTATTTAAAGTATAAAGAATTGCATTATTTTGAGTATAAACATAAATCTATATATGCATTTAGCATATATTATTATTTTAAATAACTTATTGTTTATAATAATAAATTATATTTATAAGTATAAATTTAAAAAATATTTTTTAGCTAGTTGCTTTTCTATCCTATGTTAGAATTTTATTAAATAATACTTACATCTTTATTTATAAGGTTTGGAGAAAAAATGTCAAACGCAAAACAAGCAGACTATATATGGTTTAATGGTGAAATGGTTCCTTGGCAAAATGCTAATGTTCATGTAATGTCTCATGCTCTTCATTATGGCTCTTCTGTATTTGAAGGTATTAGAGCTTACAATACTAAAAATGGTCCTTGCATTTTCCGTCTTGATGAACATATTGATAGATTATTTAACTCAGCAAAGATATATCGCTTTCCTATTCCTTATAGTAAAGATGAAATTAAAGACGCTTGCAAAAAAGTAATTTCTGAAAATAAATTAGAGTCAGGTTATATAAGACCACTTATCTTTATTGGTGATGTAGGTCTTGGTGTTTCTTTCCCAAAAGATATTAAAGCATCTGCTATGATTGCAGCTATTCCTTGGGGTGCTTATTTAGGTGAAGATGGTCTACAAAATGGTGTTAAAGTAGGTGTATCTTCTTGGAATAGACTTGCACCAAATACTATTCCAACAGAAGCAAAAGCTGGTGGTAATTACTTATCATCTATATTAATTGCAAATGAAGCTCATCAAAATGGATATGATGAGGCTATTGCTCTTGATGTTAATGGTTATATATCAGAAGGTTCTGGTGAAAATATCTTCCTTATAAAAAATGGTGTTTTATATACAGCTCCATTTACCTGTGGTCTTCTTCCTGGAATTACACGTGACTCTGTTATAACTTTAGCTCAAGATCTAGGTTTAAAAGTTATAGAACAAAGAATTCCACGTGAAATGGTTTATCTTGCAGATGAAATATTCTTTACAGGCACAGCAGCTGAAATAACCCCTGTTGCAAGTGTAGATGGTATAGATGTAGGTGCAGGTAAACGTGGTCCTATAACAAAACAAATACAAGATGTTTTCTTCTCCTATGTAAAAGGTGAAGTGTGCGATAAACATAATTGGCTTACATTAGTTAAATAATTAAAAAAAATAATAAAAACCCACTAAGTTTTGGTGGGTTTTTTTGATATAAGAGATAGTTTTATGCCTAAATTAAGATCAAGTGTTACTTTTGAAGGTAAGAAAATGGCAGGTGCTCGTGCTTTATGGAAAGCTACGGGCATGAAGGATGAGGATTTTGGTAAACCTATAATTGCTATTGCTAATTCTTTTACTCAATTTGTACCAGGCCATGTGCATTTACATAATATAGGACAAATGGTAGCAAGAGAAATTGAGTCCTTAGGAGGTATTGCTAAAGAGTTTAATACTATAGCTATAGATGATGGTATTGCTATGGGTCACTCTGGTATGCTTTATTCTCTACCATCACGTGAAATTATTGCAGATAGTGTTGAGTATATGTGTAATGCTCATAAAGCTGATGCTCTTATTTGCATATCAAATTGTGATAAAGTAACTCCAGGCATGCTACTTGCCACTATGCGTCTTAATATTCCAACTATCTTTGTATCAGGTGGTCCTATGGAAGCTGGTAAGATTCATGGTGATAAACGCAAATATGATTTAGTAGATGCCATGATAGTAGCAGCAGATCCAAATGCTGATGATTCTTATATAAAAGAAGTTGAAAATGCAAGTTGCCCTACATGTGGTTCTTGCTCTGGTATGTTTACTGCAAATTCTATGAATTGTTTAACAGAGGCTTTAGGTTTATCTTTACCCTCTAATGGTACTTTAGTTGCAACCCATAAAAATAGAAAGTCTCTTTTTGAAAAGGCTGCAAAACAAATCTTAACTTTATGTGATAAATACTACAATAAAGATGATAGCTCTGTTCTTCCTTTAAGTATTGTAACTAAAGATACACTTGAAAATGCTATGTCTCTTGATATTGCAATGGGTGGTTCTACTAATACTGTTTTACACCTTCTAGCTTTAGCACAAGAGGCTCATATAGATTTTACAATGAGTGATATAGATAGACTCTCAAGACTTGTGCCACATCTTTGTAAAGTAGCTCCATCTACACCTTTATATCATATAGAAGATGTGCATAATGCAGGTGGTATTATGGCTCTTTTAAAAGAGTTAGCTAATATAAATTTACTACATAAAGATGCCTATACTGTATCTTGTAAATCTATATATGACTTAGTTACAGAGTATGATGTAACTAATAATGATAATAAAGATGCTATAAAGCTTTATAAAAGCAGTGCTGCAAATATAAAGACTATAGAGGCATTTTCTCAAGAAACATATGTAGATGAGCTTGATTTAGATAGAGAAAATGGTTGTATAAGAGATAAAGAACATGCCTTTTCTCAAGATGGTGGTCTTTGTGTTTTATATGGTAATCTTGCAACTAATGGATGTATTGTTAAAACAGCAGGTGTTGATAGCTCTATTTTAAAATTTGTAGGTACAGCTAGAATTTTTGAAAGCCAAGATAGTGCTGTTGAGGGTATCTTAGGCGGAAAAGTAAAAGAGGGTGATGTAGTTATTATTAGATATGAAGGACCAAAAGGTGGTCCTGGTATGCAAGAAATGTTATATCCAACTTCATATCTAAAATCAGTAGGTTTAGGTGCTAAATGTGCCTTAGTAACTGATGGTAGATTTTCAGGTGGCTCATCAGGTCTTTCTATAGGACATGTATCACCAGAGGCTGCAAATGGTGGCAATATAGCTTTACTTTATGAAAATGATTTAATTGAAATAGATATTAAGAAGCGTTCTATAAGAATGCTTGTTGATGATGAAACTTTAAAGTTAAGACGAGAAAAAGAAGAGAGTTTAAAAGAAAAAGCTTTTAAACCAAAAGATAGAGATAGAGAAGTATCTTACGCTTTAAAAGCATATGCAGCTCTTGCTACAAGTGCAGATAAAGGTGGCGTTAGAGATTTTAGTAAACTATAGGAGTTTTTATGCAAGATAAATTATCTATTCAAGATTATTTACGTGAGATACTTCTATCAAGAATATATAAAGTAGTTAAAACTACACCTCTTGATAAATTAGAAAAGCTATCTCAAACATTAGGTGTTGATGTTCTTTTAAAAAGAGAAGATTATCAACATGTGCACTCTTTTAAAATTAGAGGAGCTTACAATAAGCTTTTACATCTTGATGATGAAAGTAAAAAAAGAGGTGTTATAGCCGCATCTGCAGGTAATCATGCTCAAGGTGTTGCTTTATCTGCTCGTGATATGGGTATTGAAGCAACTATTGTTATGCCTATATCTACCCCTGATTTAAAAGTAGATGCAGTAAAATCATTTGGTGGTAATGTTGTTTTATTTGGTGATAGCTTTGATGAAGCTTATCAATATGCAATTAAACTTTCAAATGAGAGAGGGCTTACTTTAATCCCACCATATGATGATCCTTATGTAATTGCAGGTCAGGGTACTATAGCAAAAGAAATATTAACTCAATGTGATTCTATTAATACTATATTTGTTCAAATAGGTGGTGGTGGTCTTGCAGCTGGTATTGCATCTTATATAAAAGCTTTAACTCCTCATATTAAAGTTATAGGTGTAGAGGCTGTAGGTTCTGCTTCTATGAAAGCTGCCTTTGAACATGATGGACCTTATAATATAGGACAGGTAAGTCATTTTGCAGATGGTGTAGCTGTATCTTTAGCAGGTAATGAAACTTATAGAGTATGTAGAGAATGCTTAGATGACATCATAACTTGTACTAATGATGAAATCTGTGCAGCTATGAAGGATATTTTTGATAATACAAGAGCTATAGCAGAGCCATCAGGAGCTTTATCCCTTGCAGGTCTTAAAAAATATGTAAGAGAAAATAATCTTGAAAATGAAAAAGGAGCTTTTGTTGCAATCTTATCTGGTGCTAATGTTAAGTTTAATACGCTAAGAATGGTGGCAGAAAGATGTGAAGTTGGTGAAAATAAAGAAGCTATCTTATCTGTAGAAATTCCAGAGACAAAAGGATCTTTTCTTTCTTTTTGTAAGTCTATAGGTGATAGACATGTAACTGAATTTAGTTATAGACTTTCACATAAGACAAGAGCTCGTGTTTTAACATCTATAGAGCTTACCTATGGAAAAGCAGAACTTAATAAGTTATCATCATCTCTTAGAAATAATGGTTATTTAGTAACAGATCTTACTGATGATGTTATTACTAAAGAACATATTAGATATATGGTAGGTGGACACGCTACTTTAGATATAGAAGAGCGTTTGTTCTTATTTGAATTTCCAAATACAAAAAAAGCTTTAGTTAAATTCTTAGATGCTCTTGGAGATAAATTCTCTATCTCTCTTTTCCATTTTAGAATATTAGGACTTGAGTTTTGTTCTGTATTATGTGGTTTTGATGTTACTAATAGTTCAAATAGAGAGCTTATGGATTTTATTAAAAAGATAAATTATCCTGTAACAGAGATAACATCAAATACAGCATATCAACATTTTTTAAAATAAAGTGAAAAAGTATTTTTTAGCATTTTTATTACCTTTTGTTTTGACACAAAGTTATGCTACAACTAATGAGTATGCAAAAAAAATAGGCAAGACAGAAGTTGTGTATACACATAATGATGGTGTTAGTTATATTGCAGTTAATGTACTACCACCTGTTTTGTCTTTAAATACTACAAAAGACTATGCTCAATATGTTATGGATGCCTATCAAGGTTTTGAGTTAAAAGCTCAATTACCTTTACGAGGTTACTCTTTTAAATATGTAGATAATGCCCCTTGTGTTGGTGTAATTAGTTATTTTGATGGTATTAATTACACTTTATTTAGAACATGTGGTGTAAATAAAGCAAAAGATGTAAAAAACTTATTAAATGAAGGAATTACACTTTTAAATTTAAAAAAGACTTTAGAAAAAAGTTCTAAACCTACAGTTTATTAGGATATAAAAAAAGGTGATGTTTTTAACATCACCTTTAATTTTATCTTTATTTTTAGTTATTTATATCTTGTTTTGCAGCAAGATCATAATAAGTTGATGCTTTATCAAACTCATTTAATTGAGAGTATATTTGAGCTAGTGTTCTATATGTAGATGCACTTTTTGAAATATCTAAAGCTTTTTCATAGTGAGCTTTAGCATCATCAATAAGACCTGCTTTTAGTTCAAGATTACCAATAGCTTTTAATAAATGAGTATTAGATTGGCTTGCAAGAACATTTTGACTTTCCATGCTTTGAAGTTGTTTTAAAACTTCAGGAATATAAATATCCCAAAGGGCAATTGAATCTAAAAGATCGTTAGAACAATCTTTCTTTAGATTTTGTAAAGTTAAGTTCTTAGCATTTGAAATATCGCCACACATAATAAGCTTTCTAATGATGGAAGCAATAATAGAACCTTCCTTTCTTATTTGTTTTGGCAATGTGTTTTGTATTTCTAATACTTCATCTCTATTTTTAGCAACTTTTAATTTATCTGAAATATAACTTGAATAAATTGCAGATGCTTTATCTTTAGTAATAATGTTTTGCTTTAAAAGTTCTGGAATTAAAGGAATAACAACCTCAAAGTTACCTTCTTTAACATAGCTTTCAAAAATTAAAGAGTTTATTGTCTTTGATGAATGGCTTTCCTTTAAAGAGTTTAAAATCTTTAAAGCAGCATCAACATTACCAATTTTTAGATTTAATTTTGCTCTTAAGATAGAACTTGCTGTTGCAGTCTTTTTATCTTTTTGAAGTAAATTTAAAATCTCAGTTGTTTTTTCATATTTACCAAGTTCAAAAGCACTTTTTGCCATAATTAACTTAATGTAATTTGGCATTTTATCAAGTGAACTTGATTTTTTACATAAAGAATAAGCTCTATTAAACTCACCCTCCTCAAAAGCAAGTGCAGCTTCATTTTGTAGATTAAATGTTTTCTTTGCACCTAATTTTGAGAAAAATCTACCTGCAACAGATGGTACAGATATAAATCTCTTTAGTAAGTCTAATACTAATAATAAAATTAAAACACTTGAAACTAAGATTATGCATGCTGTAGTTAAAGATGTTTCAACAATATAATCATTTGTTGCAATATGAACAAAACCTTGAGAATTTACAAGATAAGGTCCTGCAATAATAGTTGCAAGTAAAATAAGAGTTAAAAGGATAAATTTAATCATTTCAAACTCCTATTATTTTAAGTTTATAACATTATTTGTTTTGTTAAAAACTTGATTAAATAAATCAAATGCAGTTAATGTATTTGGAATAGTAATATTTACATTCTCATTAATTAACTTATCTAAAATAGCAAGAGAGCTTGTTGTATCGCTACTATTTTCATCAAAATATTTCTTTATAAGATCTTTTGCATCTTGTAAATTTTCTTTATAAGAAGTAGTACCATGATTTGATAGTGCAATTTGAGCTAAAAGCAGTCTTGATTTTATATTTTCACGTAAGAAATAACCTTGCTCTGGAGTTAAAAACTCTTTAAATTGATTGCTATCAATTCGTCTAACTTCAATAAATTTAGATGAAAAATCTATAGCAGACTCAATTAAATTATTTTTCCAATCAGCTATATTGTCAGTCTTTACTCTTTGTTTATCTTCAGTAAAGTTAACCTTATTGCTATATCCTGTTAAAACAAGTTTATCTACATTTCTATAAACAGAATTTAAGGTAAATAATATACCTTGATAATCAACTTTAGATACAGCTGATAATTCTGCTACATCATTTGCAATAGCTTGTCTTATATCTAAAATATCTTGATTTTGAATACCAACAAGAAGTTGATCTGCTTGCTTTAATAAGGTAATTGCAGCAGTAGTATCATAGTTTAAAAGTAATTGTTGATAAGCATGTTTTACTTCAAAGAAACTTTCTGCAATTTTCCATGCATTAGGATCTTTATCTTCAAAACTATTAATTCTTAAATTTAAGTTTTTAACAGCATCTAAAGTTACAACTTGCTCTTTAATAAGAGCATCAATCTTATCCTTTAGTTCTTTATTTTCAAAACGTAATTGTGTATTTAAGTTATTAATATCAATGCTTTCAGCTTTAAGCTTATCAAATTGCTCATTATTTTTGCTAAGAACATTGTTTTCAACTTTTTGTACATCAAGATTTAGCTTATTGATCTTGTCATAAAACTCATATGAAACGAAGCCAAGAGCTGAAATACTTAATAAAAGTACAAATGATAAAAATGTGTTTTTACCACGTAAAGATGATATTGCATCATCATAATGCTTAAGTGTAGTAGCATTTAATGCAGTGTTGTTTGATGCTATATCATTTTGTGCAACAATTTCGTGTTTTTGCACTTTTTCTTGAGCTTCAACAACATTTTTTTGTGAATCAGCTTTCATCTGTTCAGCTTTATCCATAATATCTCCAACTTCATTTAAAAGAGACTCTTCCTTTAAGCGAGAATCCTCTTCACTTTTTTTAGCAAGATCTTTTTTAATATCGATTTCTTTTGTTTTGTCACCAGATACTGGTTTATCTTGATTTGTAGTTGTCATGAAAAATAATCCATGCTTTAAAATCTAAAAATACAATTCTCCGTATTTTAACATTAAACGCTATGATTTTAATTTTTTGTTAAAACATAATTAGTGATACTTAACTTATATTTGTAAACTTCCTCACAAATTTATATAAAATTATCTTCATATCTTTACATAAAGAGAATTTTTAGTTTTTAAATAATTTTTACAAAAGTAGTACTTGTTATTTTTGTGTTTTACTTAAAACAACATAGTAATGTCTTCAGAAACAACGTAAATCTCACATGAACCACAAAAGTAAAAAAAACATCTTTTTTACATACAGTGTTTTATTTTGAAATTAATATTAATCTCTTTTCATCTTTTTAAAATAATATCCTTTCTTTTATATAATGTTGCATTTATTGGTAAAATAGATCTTATTTTCTAAGTCAAAAGTAAAAAGAAATGTTATCAAAGCAAGAAGTTGAATTGAGATATAGACGCTATATAAGTCTAAATAAATCAAGACTTGAAACAGCTTTTAGTATCTTAAATGTAGAGTCAAAGGACTTTTTAAATATATTGCCAATCTTACTTCATTATAATGATGTAAATTTATTTGGCTATAAAGAAGATTTAACTTCATTTGGTATTGATAACTTCAGTATTAATGAAACACAAAAAGATTTTATAACTAAGATATCTAAAGGCAAATTACCAAAAGAGCCAACAAAATGTTGTATTCATGGTCTTTATGCTATGGGATCAACCTCATCACTAGGTCAAGGTTCAAGTTCTGACTTAGATATTTGGGTTTGTTTACATAAAGAGGTATCTGATAAAGATTTTGTTCTTTTATCTGATAAATGTAAGTTTATATCAACATTAGCTCACTCTAAAGGAGTTGATTTAAATTTATTTTTAACCAAAGAAGATAGATTTACCTCAAATACTTCAGATCTTTTAGAGGGAGATAATTGTGGTTCTGCTCAAAATATTTTACTTTTAGATGAGTTTTATAGAACTGCAATTAAACTTGCAGGTAAGGATATTATTTGGTATTTAGTATCAAATAAAGAAGAGCAAGAAAACTATAACTATTATGTAAATGAAATTTATAAATTAGAGAACTTTAGTAAAGACAAATTCTTTGATTTTGGTTCTGTTGTTAATATTTCACCACAAGAGTACTTTGGTTCTGCTTTATGGATTTTATATAAAGGTCTTGATTCTCCTTTTAAAGCTACTATTAAGATTCTTTTAATGGAGTCTTATAGTAATGATTATCCAAATACATTATTACTTTGTTCTCAATTTAAAGAAAGTATGCAAAGAAGCGATGGCTATTCATTTGCTTTAGATGCTTACTATATAATGTTTAACCGTGTAGCAGATTATCTTTTACATAAGAATGATAAAGAGCGTTTTGATCTTCTTACTCTTTGTTTTTATATAAAGATTTATACAGGTCTTGAGAATATAACTAATACTAATATCTTACAAAGAAAGAAAAATCTTTTAGCAGAGTTTAAAAGAAAGTGGAAATGGTCTGAACAAAGAATTAGTTTTGTAGAAAATACAGATACTTGGAAAGTTAAAAATATTCAAAATCTGCATAAAAGACTTGTAGATTCTTTAGTTGAAAGCTATAGGGAACTATTACGTTTTACTGTTAGATATAATATTGAATATGCAATTACATCTGATGATGCAAGTATTTTGTCAAGAAAGATCTATGTAGCTTTAGATAAATATCAAGGCAAGATTATCCTTTTACCTAATGAATTTAGAAAGACATTAAGTGAGGATAATATAACTTTTATAAAAGTAGGTAATAGATCTTTATGTAAAAAAGGATGGCATCTTTACACAAAGGCTTCTACAGATTTAGACATACTTTCATCTGATGAGATTTATATGAGTGATCGTATTGTAGATATGGTCACTTGGTGTTGTTTTAATAATATTATGATAGATAAGACTAATATCTTTGTTGAAGGTCATCATGGTATTGTTAATAAGCATAAAATTAAAAGTTTAGCTTATGATTTAAAAAGAACTTTATTAAGTGTAAAGATAACAACAGATGATGCAGAGTTAAGACGCCCTCGTGTAGTTAAATCTGCCTTAATTGTTTTAAACTTTGAATCTGATCCTACTATAACATCTGAAGTAAATATGTCAGATCTAGAAAAATCATCGACTTTAAGTACAGGTAAGCAAAAACAATGTTTAATAGGTTCTATTGATATTGTTTTAATTAATAATTGGGGTGAACTTAGAACTATTCCTATTGCAGATGGTGAGTTAGGTGTTATTGATTTGCTTGTAACATTAACTAAGATAATAAGATCACAAAAAGATATTTCTTTAGATAAAGTAATTAACTCTATCTCTGTTTGTTGTTATGCAAGCAATAATAAAGATTTAATTCGATATGACTTAGAGCAAGTTATTAAGAAGTTATTTAAATTATTTTTAAATATGAGTAAAAAAGACTATGTCTTTAATGTTGGTAAAAACTCTTATGTAGCTACATTAAATTCTATAAGAGGTTTTACCATAAGAAAGATGCGTGTCTTTGGTCAAGATGATTATGATTTAAGTATTTCCTCACGTTATGGAATGCGTCCTGAATTTTTCTTACAAATACCTCTTATTGTAGAACAGTATTCAACTTTAGGTGTTATTCAATTTTTCTTTACTCCAAAAAGAAATATGTGGTGTATTTATATAGTAAATGAGAGAAATGAAGTTGCAATATATGATAATTTTGTAGGTTCAAGAACAACTTTAGTAAATGCTATTAATCGTTTCTATATTAAAGCTACACGTAATTTTTCTAACTACACATCAAGAAATATCTTTAATTTACCTCAATATTTTGTTCTAAATGAGAATGAAACAGAAATAAGACCTTTCATTATTAGTGCAAAATAAATATAGTTAGAAAAAAAACACTTTAAGATTGCTTTTTTATGGTGCAAAGATATAAAAATATATAAGTTTTTATCTTTGTTTTCATCATAATTAAGATAATATACAAATGTTTTATGGTTTTAAGAGGATATTATGAAAGCTTTTAAATTTGTACTTATTGCTTTATTAACTAGTTTATTTATAACTTCATGTGGAATAAAGTCAGATCTTTATCTTCCAGATGAAAATGTTTCAACACAAGACAAATAGATAAAAGATTATGGATTACTTCAATTACAAAGATAATGAACTATATGCAGAAGATCTAAAGGTCTCTGATTTAGTAGAACAATATGGATCTCCTCTTTATATTTACTCAAAAGCAACATTAGTAAGACATATGCATGCTTTTGAAGATGCCTTAAAAGATAATAGACATTTAATTTGTTATGCTGTTAAAGCAAATAGCTCTCTTGCTATCCTTAATTTAATGGCAAAGATGGGGGCAGGTTTTGATGTTGTATCTAAAGGCGAACTTGCTCGTGTAATAAAAGCTCAAGGTGATCCTAAAAAAGTAATATTTTCAGGTGTAGGTAAAACTCGTGATGAGATTAAGTACGCCCTTGAGTGTGATATTAAATGTATAAATATCGAATCTGAAAATGAAATAGATGCAATTGAAGAGGTTGCACAAAGTTTAAATAAAGTTGCAAATGTTGCTGTACGTGTTAATCCTAATGTTGATGCTAAAACACATCCCTCTATATCAACAGGACTTAAGAATAATAAGTTTGGTATAGCTTTTTCTCGTGCTTTAGATGTATATAAAAGAATACGTGATAGTAAATATCTAAATGCTTGTGGTATTGATTGTCATATTGGTTCACAAATGACATCAGGTGCTCCTATTTTAGAGGCTACAGATAAACTTTTAGAGCTATATCATAAGTTAAAAGATGAAAATATCTCAATTGATCATATAGATATAGGTGGTGGTCTTGGTGTTACTTATGGTGATGAGACCCCTCCATCTCCATATGAATATATAAGTGCTGTTACTGCAAAATTAAAAGAGATAGATGTTGCAATCTATATTGAGCCAGGTCGTGCTATGGTTGCAAATGCTGGTGTTTTAGCTACTAAAGTTTTATATCTAAAAAACAATGAAAATAAAAACTTTGTAATTGTTGATGCTGGTATGAATGATCTAATAAGACCTGCTTTATATGATTCATGGATGAATATAATTGAAGCTAAGAAAAACAATGATAGTAAGATTCTTTGCGATGTTGTAGGTCCTGTTTGTGAGTCTGATGATTTTTTAGGTAAAGAGAGAAAATTATCAGTAAAAGAAAATGATGTAATAGTTGTACGTGGTGCAGGTGCCTATGGTTTTTCTATGTCATCTAATTACAACTCAAGACCTTTATGTGCAGAGGTTATGGTAGATAAAGACAAAGTATCTTTAATACGTAAAAGACAAGAGATTGAAGATATGTGGGCTTTAGAAACTATCTGTGATGATTAATATAATAAGGCAGTAGTTAAAGCTACTGCTTTTTTTGGTTTATAAAATGATTATAAAATTTACAAAAATGCATGGTCTTGGCAATGACTTTATGGTAGTTGATTGCATTAGACAAAAATTTTTTGCGAACAAAGATTTAATTAAAAAGCTTGCTGATAGGCACTTTGGTATAGGTTTTGATCAGCTTTTATTAGTAGAACCACCTTATAATCCAGATTTAGATTTTCACTATAGAATATTTAATGCAGATGGTAGTGAAGTTCAAATGTGTGGTAATGGTGCTCGTTGTTTTGTTAAATTTGTACGTGATCATGGTCTTACAAACAAAAAAGAAGTTTTAGTAAGTACTATGTCAGGTGTGCTTACTTTAAAAGTAAATAAAGATGAAAGCATTACTGTAAATATGGGTAAGGCTAATTTTGAACCTAGTTCTTTACCTTTTATAGCAGAAAGTCAAAGTGACTTTTATGATATAAAAGTGGATAATGAAATATTAAAGGTAGGTTGTGTATCTTTAGGTAATCCTCATGTTGTTTTAAATGTTGATGATATAAATACAGCACCTGTTGATAAAATAGGTCCATTATTAGAATCACATCAAAGATTTCCAGAGCGTGTAAATGTAGGTTTTTCACAAAAGATAGATGAACATACTATATCTTTACGTGTTTTTGAAAGAGGATGTGGTGAAACTTTTGCCTGTGGTTCTGGTGCTTGTGCAGCAGCTATTGTTGGCATAAAACAAGGTTTATTAAAATCACCTGTTGACGTAATTTTAAAAGGTGGTACTTTAAAGATTGAATTTGATAAAGAAAACTTTGTCAAAATGACAGGTACTGCAACTACAGTTTATGAAGGTGAAATAGAGGTTTAATATGTCTCTTATAGATGAAATAGATAGCTTTTTAACTTATATAAAAACAGAAAAAAGATATAGTAAGCTTACTATTGAGTCTTATGAGAGAGTTTTCAAAAAAATAAATAAAGCCTTTCATGCAAATGATATAAATATAAATTCTTTTGCAGAACTTACTGATGCTCATTTACGCCTTTTACTAAAAGAATTTAACTTTGATAATAATGCAGATAGGCTTACTAATTCCTCTGTAGCACATTCTGTATATGTTCTATCTTCATTTTTTTCTTATTTACAAAAAGAAAAAATAGTAACTAAAGATATTTTAAGTGTAATTAAAGCACCTAAAATTGAAAGAAAACTTCCAAGAGTAGTTACTCTTAATGAAATTGAAACTTTATTAGATAAAGATTGTGTTAAGAAAAATGATGTAAGAGATAGTGCTGTCATTGAACTTTTATTTTCATCGGGTCTTCGTGTATCTGAGCTTGTAAATTTAAATTTAGATGATCTTGATTTACAAAGAAAAGAAGTTAGAGTATTAGGTAAGGGTAATAAAGAAAGAATAGTACCAGTAGGTTCAAAGGCTCTTGATGCTCTTATTTCATATTTAAAAGTAAGGGATGAATTTAAACCAAAAGATGAAGCCTTATTTTTAAATAAATTTGGTACAAGAATAACTACACGAGCTATAGAACAAAATTTATCTAAAAGAGCTAAAGACACAGGTGTACGTGGTGGTGGCATATCACCTCACAAGTTAAGGCACTCTTTTGCAACAGAATTATTAGGTAATGGTGCTAATTTACGTGAAGTGCAAGAAATGTTAGGGCATTCATCTCTTGCTTCAACTCAAGTATATACACATATAAATTATGAAAAAATGAAAGAAATTTATAAAAATGCACATCCTAGAGCTTCTGTAAAGAAAGAGGAGTAACTATATGCGTTTTTTTAGAAAACTTCAAAAGTTTGAGCTAATGTCTTTTGATTTAGATGATACTTTATATGACAATAATCCTGTTATAGCTAAAGCTGAAGTTGAGTTTGCTAATTTTTTACAAGAGAAATATAGCCTTAAAAATGAATGTAAAGCTCTGTCTTTTTGGCAACATTATAAAAAAGAAGCTATCTTACAAGATGAAGCTTTAAAAGATGATGTTGGTCTTGCACGTTGTCTTGGAATTAAACTAGCCTTAAAATCTCAAAATATCCTTATTGATTATGAGGAAAGTCAAAGCTTAGTAGATACTTTTATCTATATGCGATCTAAAAATATTTATGTAAGCGATAAAGTAAAAGATCTTTTAAAAAAGCTCTCTTTAAAATATAAGCTTATTGCTATATCAAATGGTAATGTTGATATTGAAATAATAGGTCTTAAAGATTATTTTATGTACGATCTAAGACCTTGTTATAAACAAAATAAAAGAAAGCCATATAATGATCTCTTTAAAAAAGCATTAGATCTTTTTAATTTAAAACCATATGAACTTTTACATGTAGGTGATGAGCCTTATACTGATGTGCAAGGTTCTATTTATGCAAATTGTCAATGTGCATATTTAAAAAGAGGTTATGCTAAAACATCATCTGATATTTCATATCTTAAGATTTTGCCAACATTTGAAATAGATTCAATCTTTGAATTGGAGTTATTACTTTAATATGTCAGATTTTTCTTTTGTAGATAATTTAAATAAAGAACAAAAAGAAGTAGTTACAAATCCACTTGAAAATATGGTTATAGTTGCAGGTGCAGGTACAGGTAAAACTACTGTTTTAATCTCAAGAATAGCTTATCTTATAAAATATTATAATGTTAAACCTTATAATATTTTAGCAATTACTTTTACAAATAAAGCTGCAAAAGAGTTAAAAATACGTATTGCATCTACTTTAAGTAATAATGACTCTAATTCTATTTTATCTAGTACCTTTCACTCTTTTTGTCTTAGTGTTTTAAGACGTTTTTATAAAGAGGCTAATTTAGATAAAAACTTTTTAGTTCAATCTACAAAAGAACAAGAAGATATATTAAAGAATATTGTAAAAAATCTTCCTTATGGCCACATAGATTTAGAGCAAAATTATTTAGAGAATATAAAACTTTATGCAAGTGAGATTGTATCTTTAAAAGAAAAAGGTATAAGAGCAAAAGATTGTATATCAAATAATGCTTTAAAAGTACTTTATTCTCTTTATGAAGATTATTGTAATAAAAATAGTTTAGTTGATTTTTCAGAACTTATCTTAAGAACTGTAGAGCTTCTTAAGTCTAATAAAGATGTTCTTAATATCTTGCAAAATAGATTTAAACAAATCTTAGTAGATGAATTTCAAGATACATCACAATTACAATATGAACTTATTAAATTATTAGTAGGTTCTAACTCTAATTTAACTGTAGTAGGTGATGATGATCAATCTATATATGCTTGGCGAGGAGCTAAAAAAGAAAATCTAAATTTATGTCAGCAAGATTTTAATTCTAAAATTATTGCTCTTAATCGAAATTACAGATCAAATCAAGCAATCTTAGATTTTGCTAATTGCATCATCAATAAAAGTAATAGTAGATTAGTTAGTAAAAACCTATTAAGTTCTAAAGAAGAAGATGATGATAATGCTGTAACTTTTTTTAAAGCAGAAAATGTTTCTATTTTATCTACAGCTACAGTAATGGTAATAAAAGATCTATTAAAAACTAAGAAATATAACTATAAAGATATAGCTATCTTATATAGAAAAAACTCACAATCTATACATCTTGAAAAGATTTTTACTAAAAACAATATTCCTTATAATATGTATGGTGGTATAAGTTTTTATGACAAAGAGGAAATCTTAAAATTAATCTCTTATTTAAGATTAATCCTATCTAATACTGATGATAATGCCTTATTACGTATTATAAATTTTCCTGCAAGAAAGATAGGTAAGGTTACTATAGATAATCTTATAACTTATGCAGGACAAAAAAATATTTCTTTATTTAATGCAATAGAAGATCTTTATTATTTAGAAAAAGATAAAGATACAGATAAAAATATTTTAAAACTTGCAAAAAGCTTAACTCCTTTTTATCTATTAATTAAAAAGTTAAAAGACTCTTTTAACTCTAATAAAAGTATCTTAAGTTTAATTGTAAATATTGTAAAAGATACTAATTATCTAGCCTATTATGAGGCTAAAGATAAAAAAGAAGAGAGGGCTAGTAAAGGTTTAACTACACATGTTGATAATATACATGAACTTATAAATCAAGCACGTGAATTTGACCTTGATAAGAGTGAAGAAAATCTTGCTATAGATGGCACTATTATTTATGAAAATCCTCTAAGTCAATTTTTATCAGAAATATCGCTTATAACTACAAGTGATAATGTAAGTATTGAAAATAACAAAGTACAACTTATGACTATACATACTGCAAAAGGTCTAGAGTTTCCTATTGTTATTTTATTTGGTTTTGAAAAGAATATTATGCCTCTTGAAAGAAAAGATATGACTATTGATTACTTAGAAGAGGAAAGACGTCTTGCTTATGTAGCTATTACACGAGCAAAAGATAAATTCTATGGTGCTTTTTCTATGTCTATGTATGATTTTAAAAAAGGTTGTGATATCAAGGTAAATCCATCTATTTATATTCTTGAGTATATGGAAGATAGGCATAAAAAGAATAAAGGAATTAATTTCATTCTTTATTCACTTGCTAAATAAATATAGGTGTATTTTATTCATATTTAGGGCAATAGAAAGAAAACACTGCAAATTTTTATAAAATTTGATATCATATACAACAATAACCTTATCTGTTATTAAAACATATTGTCCTGATTTGTTTTCTTTCTATTTTTTAAAGCAGATCTAAATTAAATATATTTATAATGCCACAATCCTCTTGTGGCTTAGAAGTTTTTAACATATGAATCTTAATAAATTAAAAAATACCCCTGTTGCTCATCTTGTTGAAATGTGCGAGCAAGCAGGTATTGAAAACACAGCTCGTCTAAGTAAAAAAGAAATTATATTTCACCTATTAAAGTCATGTGCACGTTCAGGTGAGGATATTTCTGGCGAAGGTGTAATTGAAATCTTACCAGATGGTTTTGGTTTTTTAAGAAGTGCAGATAGCTCATATTTAGCAGGTCCTGATGATATTTATGTATCACCATCGCAAGTTAGAAGATTTAATTTAAGAACTGGTGATTTAATATCTGGAAAAATTAGACCACCAAAAGAAGGTGAAAGATATTTTGCATTATTAAAAGTAGATTATATTAATAATGGCTCTCCAGAAAGTGTAAGAAATAAAATTCTTTTTGAAAATTTAACTCCTTTATTTGCAGATAAAAGATTAAGACTAGAATTAGGTAATGGTTCTAAAGAAGATTTAACAGCACGTATAATAGATTTAACAGCACCTATAGGTAAAGGTCAAAGAGCTCTTATCGTAGCACCTCCAAAAGCAGGTAAAACTGTTCTCCTTCAAAATATAGCTCATTCTATATCTGTAAATAATCCAGAATGTACTTTAATTGTTCTTTTAATTGATGAAAGACCAGAAGAAGTTACAGAAATGCAAAGAATGGTTAAAGGTGAAGTTGTAGCATCAACCTTTGATGAACCTGTAGCACGTCACGTACAAGTAGCTGAAATGGTAATAGAAAAAGCAAAACGTCTTGTTGAACATAAACATGATGTTGTAATCTTAATGGACTCTATTACAAGACTTGCTCGTGCTTATAATACTGTAGTACCAGTATCAGGTAAGGTTTTAACTGGTGGTATTGATGCTAATGCACTACAAAGACCAAAGAGATTATTTGGTGCTGCTCGTAATGTAGAAGAGGGTGGTTCTTTAACAATTATTGGTACAGCTCTTGTAGATACTGGCTCTAAGATGGATGAAGTTATCTATGAAGAGTTTAAGGGTACTGGTAATATGGAATTACACTTATCTCGCAAGATTGCAGAAAAGAGAGTATATCCTGCTATTGATGTAACAAGATCAGGTACAAGACGTGAAGAGCTTTTAACAAGCCCTGAAGAGTTACAAAAGATGTGGATCTTACGTAAGTTTGTACACCCAATGGGTGAAATTGAAGCTATGGAATTTTTAATTGATAAGCTTTCAATGACAAAGACAAACGATGAATTTTTTGAAGCGATGAAGAAACAAGGTAGTTAATCTCCATATTTAATAAAAAGCCTAGTGTTACTAGGCTTTTTTATTATTTACTTATTATTAATAGCATCATTTAATATGTAGAGTAAGAACTCTGTCATATTATGACCATTTGCTGTTAATAATTGAGGGAATAATGAAATAGGAGTCATACCAGGGAAGGTATTAATTTCATTTACTATAATTTCATTTTCAGGTGTTAAGAAGAAATCTACACGTGATATATGACGAAGCTTCATCTTTACAAATACTTCACGAGCAATCTCTTTGATTTTCTCTTTTATCTCATTATCTAAATTTTTAGGATCTGTTGTTGTTACAGTGCCTGATGTCTTTGAATACTTTTCTTCATATGAGTAAAAAGCATTTTCAGGAATAATAACTTCACCTGGATTTGTAACTACAATATCGCCATTAAATTCATAGGTGGCAACCTCAAGCTCTCTATGAACAATAGTTTTTTCTAAAATTACTTCATCAGAGTAATTAAAGGCATCCTTTATATTATCTAAAAGAATATCTTTATCTTTTACATGATAACAACCAACAGAAGAACCTTGAGATGCTGCCTTTACATAGATATCTTGATGTAAAGAGAAGAAATTTAATGCCTTTTCTTTATTTACATCATCAAATTTTGTAAGTATGCAAAAAGGTGAATTTTTAATATTAAAAGCATCTAAATATAGTTTTGTTGTAACTTTATTAAAGCAATTTAAAGATGCCTCTTTTTTACAACCTACATAAGGAATATCTAGTATCTCTAAAAATGCTTGAATATCACCAGTTTCACCTGGAAAACCATGTATACATGGAATTACTACATCAATTTTTTTAGTACTACCATCTTTTAATACTATTTCTTTTTTATTATTAAAATTGATTTCGCTATCATCTTCTAAAAGAAATTTACTCTCATGCATAACTACTTTTGTTACATTTACATTATCTGTTGCATCTAATAATGATTTTAAGTAGTTTGCAGAAATAATAGATATTTGATGTTCTGAACTATCACCACCACAAAGTAGTAATACATTTAAATTATTCATAAAGCATGTCTCTAATTTAAAATAAATTAATATCACTAAATTTTAACACATGATAATTTAATAATGTTAAAGCATTTTATTAAAGACTTTATATAAGAGCTTTATAAAGGAAAATAAAAAAGGACGCTTTTTTGCGTCCTTCTTATAAGATTTAATTAGATGTGATTTTTAATAAAATCTTCAAGTTGAGCTTTATCTAAATAACCAATTTGTTTTGCAACAGCTTCACCATTTACATAAAGAACAAGAGTTGGAATGCTCATAACACTAAGTCTTGATGCCCAAGCATTGTTCTCATCAATATTCACTTTGCAAACTTTAACATTATCGTATTCTTCTGCAATAGCTTCAAGATGAGGACCTAGTGATTTACAAGGACCACACCAAGGTGCCCAGAAGTCAACTAGAACAGCACCTTTTGAATTAATAACAACATCCTCATATGCCTCATCTGAAAGATGAACTATCTTATCACTCATTATATTGTCCTCTAAATATACTAAACTTTTTACTAATATTAGCACATATAGATTTAAAACTACATTATGCTAATTTTAATTATCATTTATTATGCAATACCTAATGAATTCATTGGTCTTTTTAAGATAAACTTAGCAATTAGAGCTAATAAGATACCATAAAGAGGTACTAAGATTGCAAGACATGATGCTAGTTTTACACCATAGTCAAACCATGCTATTTCAACCCAATGTGCTGCCATAAAAGGATCTGTTGATTTATAGAAAGCAATAGAGAAGAAAGCAAAAGTATCTAATAAATTACCAAGAATTGATGAAGCTATAGGAGCTACAAACCAAAGAGGTAGTTGACGTAATTTTGAGAATACAAAAATGTCAGTAACTTGACCTATAACATAAGCACCAAAGGATGCTGCTGCAATTCTAAATACAAATATAGAGAAAGTGCCTAAAGCTGCAAAACCTTGAAATTGACCTTGCTCAAAAATAGCACCTACTATATAAGATAAAATTAAAGCTGGTATCATTGCTTTAAAAATTACTTTTCTTGCTTTTTTAGGACCATAGATTCTTACAGTTAAATCAGTGGTAATAAAAACTAAAGGAAAGGTAAATGCACCAATTGTTGCATGAAATCCAAATACATCAACTGGAATTTGTACAGCATAATTTGATACTACAATAATTAAAATATGTAGTATAAAAAGTTTGATTAAAGGAAAGTTTAATTTTAATTCATTCATAATAATTTCAACTATATGGTTATTGTATTGATATGATTTAGACGAGTGAATTTTACAATATAAAATTGTCAAATCAATATATTTTAGCAATAATTAAGTAATAAAAATTAGAAAATATAAAAAAGGTTTTAAATATGTCAGAAAAAAATAAGCTTCTCTTGATTGATGGTTCATCATTTTTATATAGAGCATATTATGCTGCAAAAGGATCTTTTACTACAAAAACAGGTATACCTACAGGTGCAACTTTACTATTATCAAGAATGTTTAAGAATTTATGTTCTGACTATAGTGACTATAAAATACTTGTAGTATTTGATGCAAAAGGTAAATCATTTAGAAATGATATCTATGCAGAATATAAAGCTAATAGACCACCTATGCCTGATGATTTACGTGTACAAATTGAAAATATACATAAAATTGTAAAAGCAATGGGTCTACCTATAGTATCTATTGAGGGTGTAGAGGCTGATGATGTTATAGGTACTTATGCAAGACAAGCTACAGCTTTAAATATGTCTGTACTTATTGCTACTGGTGATAAGGATATGGCTCAGCTTGTAAATGATAATATAACATTAGTAGATACTATGACTAATGTTAAATTAGATAGAAAAGGTGTTTTTGAAAAATATGGTGTAAATCCAGAACTTATAATAGATTTTCTAGCACTAAAAGGTGATAGTTCTGATAATATTCCAGGTATGGCAGGTGTTGGTGATACTACAGCAAAAGCTCTTTTAAATGGCATAGGTGGCATTAATGATATCTATGAAAATATGGATAAGATTAAAGACTTATCTTTTAGAGGATCTAAAACATTTGCTCCTAAATATAAAGAAGCATTTGATACAGTAAAGCTATCTTATGTGCTTGCAACTATAAAAACAGATGTAGAATTACCTTTAAAAATAGAAGATATAAAGGATGATATTTCTGTTGATTATAAAGCTTTGCTAGAGCTTTATAAAACTTTAGAATTTAAAAAAATGTTCTTTGAGCTTGAAAAAGAATTACAGAAAAAACAAAATGAAAGTGATATCTTTTCAAGTTTTAATGAAGATACAAGTCCTACTTTAGCAAATGATATTACACATGAAAGTATTGATGAAATATCACCTAACTTTGATATAGATATAGGTATAAGTGATATATCTAATATAGATAAGGTATCTTCTTTTGTTTTAATAGATAGTATTGATACTTTAAAAGAGAAGTTAGATTGTGCTTTATCTTTAAAACACATAATAATTGATACAGAGACAACATCTATACGTGCAAGTGATGCAAATCTTGTTGGTATATCTTTTACTTATAATGAGGCAAAAGAATGTTTTTATGTACCAATAGCTCATATTGATACAGATAACAATTTAGTAAAAAATCAATTACCTTTAAATGAAGTTATAGCTCTTTTTGATAAAGTATTAAATGATAATAGTGTGCTTAAAATAGGTCACAATTTAAAATATGATTTATTAGTACTTTTATTTAATGGCTTTAAACTTCAAGGTCCATACTTTGATACTATGATAGCTATGCATACTATTAATTCATCAGACAAGATGTCATTAGATGCACAAGCTTTAGATAGATTTAACTACACTAAAATAAGTTATGAGTCTTTATGCAAGATAGGTTCTAAAAATGTAACTATAGATAAAATATCTATGGAAAAAGTTAAAGACTATAGTTGTGAAGATGTATTTATAACTTATTATCTCTATACACTTGCTTTAAAATATCTAGAAAATGATGAAACATTAAAAAATGTTTTTAATAATCAAGAAATGCCTTTAATGCAAGTTTTAATGAAAATGGAGAAAAATGGTATCTATCTTGATGGTATGGAGCTTTATCAACAAACTTTAGCTCTTACAGATGATTTAGTGGCAACTGAAAAAGAAATCTATGCTCTAGCATCATGTGAATTTAATATTGCATCTCCAAAACAATTAGGTCAAGTTTTATTTGAAACACTAGGTATTAAGTATCCAAAGAAAGTTAAATTAGATAAAAATGGAAATAACTCTTACTCAACTGCTGAGGATATTTTAAATGAGATAGCAAAAGAGCATGAAATTGCAAAGAAGGTTTTACACTATAGAGCTATAGCTAAACTTATATCAACTTATACAGATAAATTACCATCTTTAGTATCTGAAAAAACTGGATATTTGCATACATCATTTAATCAAGCAGGTACAGTGACAGGTCGTCTTTCATCATCAGATCCTAATTTACAAAATATTCCAAATAGATCAAAGGAAGGTCGCATGATAAGGCGTGCTTTCTGTGCAGAAGATGGCTATAAGATTTTAAGTGCTGATTATTCTCAAATTGAACTTAGATTAATAGCTCATATTGCAAATGATCAAAGTTTAATTAATGCTTTTATTCAAGATAAAGACATTCACAAAAGCACAGCAGCTGAAGTTTTAAATATAGCTATAGATGATGTAACTGATGAGCAGAGATCACAAGCTAAAGCTACTAACTTTGGCTTAATGTATGGTATGGGTGCTCATACTTTATCTTTACAAACAGATATGTCATTTAAAGAAGCTAAAGCTTATATAGATGCCTACTTTACAAGATATCCAACTATAAAGAAATATATGGAAAATATTGTAGAAGAAGCAACAGTTAAAGGTTATGTTTCTACTATAAATAAAAATAAGATCTATTTTGAAAATCTAGCAAGTGCTAATGCTATTCAAAGAGCTGCTATTACTCGTGCTGTAATTAATGCACCTATGCAAGGTAGTGCTGCTGATATTATTAAACTTGCCATGATAGAAATTCAAAAGTATATAGATAGTTTAGATGATAAAACTAAGATCTACATGTTATTACAAGTACATGATGAATTAGTATTTAAAGTACGTGATGACTTTATTTCAGAGGCAACAGCACGTATTAAAGAAATTATGGAAAATGTTATTAAACTTAAAGTACCTTTAAAAGTAGGTATAGGTGTAGGTAACGATTGGGGCGAGGCTCACTAAGTATAAAAAAGCAAAGGGTATCCCTTTGCTTTTTACTTTATAAGTTTATCTATACTTTCTTCTTTGAAGGTTATCATATCTAAACCTACCTTTATATAGGAGTAATTCTTATCCCAAGCACCTAAAGATATACGTTTTTTTAAATTTAAAACCTCATCTTTATATTCTTTAAAAATATGTATATGTCCATGTAATAGGGTATCAACCTTATACTCTTTAACTAAATTATTAAGTCCATCTAAGGTAATATTGTACTTTTCCATATCTTGTTTTGAGAAAGTACGTTTAGTATTTTTACTTTTGTTGCGTATAGAGTTTGCTAATTTTTTCTTTAAAAAGAAAGGGAATAAAGCAAAGATACATCTTGAAATAGGAAGATCTACTATCTTTCTATACTTTATATAAGATATATCCTTAGTACATAATTTATCTCCATGAGTAATAGCTATATTTGCATAGGAGGTATTTATTATGTGTATGTCATCTAAAAGCTCCATATTAAAGTATAAAGCTTCCTTTTTTGACATAAGAAAATCTCTATTTCCTCTTATAAAGAAAGTTTTAATATGTCTCTCTTTAAAAGCATTATTTAAACTTTCTTTAACAAGATTTTGTGCCTTATCTTGTTTATCTATACCAATATAATAGTCAAATAGATCACCTATTATGATTAAATTTGTATTATATGGTATAGATAATAGAAAATTTTTAAAAGCTAAAAGGAGATCTTCTCTTTTATCTGATAAATGTAAATCAGATATAAAGATAGTTTCCATAAAACTTTTTATTCTTCAATAATGGTACAAGACTCAATAATAATATCTTCTTTTGGTACGTCTCTGTACATATCACGTGTTTCTGTTTTTGCTTTTTCAATTTCAAAAACAACATCCATACCTTCAACAACTTTACCAAAAACGCAATAGCCCCAACCTGACATTGTCTTTGATTTAAAGTTTAAGAAATCATTATCAACAGTGTTTATAAAAAATTGTGTAGTAGCTGAATGTGGATCGTTAGTACGAGCAAGAGCAACAGAACCTACTTCATTTTTTAGACCATTATCTGCTTCATTTTCGATAGGATCACGTGTTTCTTTATGTTCAAACTCAGGAGTAAAACCACCACCTTGAATCATAAAGCCTTTTATAACACGATGGAAAATTGTATTATCATAATGACCATCTTTTACATATTGTTCAAAGTTTGCACATGATTTAGGTGCTTTTTCATGATTTAATTCAATCTTGATATCACCCTTATTAGTTTTCATTAAAATCATAGTTTTAACCTCAAAATATTAAATGTTTTTCTATTATATAGATATATTTTAGTAATTCAAAAAGATAAATACTTAATTGAAAATTTGTTTTAAAAATTTTATCTAATATTTTTAAATTTAGTTTTCTATAAATATATACTATAATTTGCAAATTATATTTTTTTTAATATCTATTTATATAAGAAGAGAGATTTATATGCTACAGATACATAACAGTCTAACAAAACAAAAAGAAGAGTTTAAGCCTATTAAAGATGGTGAAATAGGTATGTATGTTTGTGGTGTGACTGTATACGATCTTTGTCATATAGGTCATGCAAGAACATTTGTAAACTTTGATATGATTGTCAGATATTTAAGATACAAAGGTTACAAAGTAAATTATGTAAGAAATATTACAGATATTGATGACAAGATTATAAATAGAGCTAATGAGCGTAATATAGATGCAAAAGAGCTTGCTAATCATTTTATTGATGAGATGCACAAAGACTTTGATGCTTTAAATATTATGCGTCCTGATATTGAGCCTAAAGCTACTGATAATATACAAGAGATTATAGAGATTTGCCAAAAGTTAATTGATAAGGGACATGCTTATATTGCAGATAATAAAGATGTTATGTTCTCTATTGATAGTTTTAAAAAGTATGGCAAATTATCAGGTCAAAATTTAGATGAACTAAATGCAGGATCTCGTGTTCAAGTTGAAGTAACAAAGAGAAATCCTTTTGACTTTGTATTATGGAAGCAATCTAAAGAAAATGAACCTAAGTGGGATTCTCCATTTGGAGCAGGTAGACCTGGTTGGCATATTGAATGTTCTGCTATGAATAGTAAGTATTTAGGTGTGAACTTTGATATTCATGGTGGTGGTTCTGATCTTATTTTCCCTCACCATGAAAATGAGATAGCTCAATCTTGCTGTGCTTTTGATAGTAAATATGTAAATTATTGGATGCACTCTGGCATGGTAATGATAAATCATGAAAAGATGTCTAAATCTTTAAATAACTTCTTTACTATACGTGATGTATTAGAGCACTATGATGCAGAGACTATTAGATTCTTCTTATTATCAGGTCAGTATAGAAGTCAATTAAACTATTCACAAGAAAACCTAGAAAAAGCAAAATCTGCTTTAGATAGATTATATACATCTATACGTGATGTTGAAATTAAAGGTGACTTTGATAAAGACAATGAGTATGTAAAACGTTTTGAAGAGTATATGGATGATGATTTCAATACTCCAGCTGCAATTTCTGTTTTATTTGATCTTGTAAAAGTTATAAACAAAGAAAGCGATGATAAAAAATCATATTATGCAAAAATCTTAAAAGAGCTAGCTTCTATTTTAGGTATCTTATATCAAGATCCATCTCAATTTTTAAAAGGAATAGGTGGAATTGAAGATAACGAAACTGTTATAATTGAGGAGCTAGTAAGAATCAGAAATGAGTCTCGTGCACAAAAAGACTTTAAAAAAGCGGATGAGGCAAGAGACAAACTTACAGCTATGGGTATCATTTTAGAAGATACAGCAAATGGTACTATTTGGCGTAGAAAGTAATCATTTTCAGGTTCTATTGCAAATAAAAAGTAAGAAATAATTTAAACCCACAGTATTAAAAATATTGTGGGTTTTTTATTTTAAGTAAAAGCTCACAATGTAAAAAGAAACTTTTTTAAATTTAAAGTACATATACTATATTTAATATATATCTATGTAAGTTTTGCTATATAAAATAAGCAAATAAGAGAGTTTCTATGTATTTAAGTAAAGTTGTAATAGATAATTTTAGAGGTCTTCGTCACTTAGAATTAGACTTTAATTTTGATAATACAGTGTTAATAGGTGAGAATACCTGGGGTAAGTCATCCTTATTTAGAGTACTATGGGTACTTCTTGGTAAGGGAGAGCAACTTTATCAATTTCAAAAAGAAGATCTTTATATACCTGTTGTTTTAAATTTTCAAGAAAATATAGAAGATAGTGCTAATAATGAAATTTTAATTAATGACTCATTATTTCTATCACATAGTGAGGACAATTATTTAAAATATTCACAAAAAGACAAAGACTTTTTTGAAAATGATATTTATAAAGAGTCTTCAAATAAGATAGAAATTTCACTTTTTTTTAAAGAGCATACTTATGGTTTAGTTAATAAATCATCACGTTTACAAAGATTATCTAAAGCATGGGTGCTTGGTGATGATGGTCTTTATTTTATCCATTGGAATATAAAAGCTTTTTATAAAGATGAAAACTTTATTACAGAACATTATCTTTTAAATAATGCTAATAAAGAAATAGATTGTGATAAAGAGAGCATTATAAAATTATTAATTTCCATGAATCCTCTTATTAGGGTTAGAGATGGTCGTTACTTTGTAAGTGAAAATGAAGATGATACTAATCTTTCAAAGAGTTTAAATAATTGTAAAAGTTATATTTGCGAAGATAATGAAAGGCATTTAAAGTCTTTAGCAGAAGATATTTTAAAGTTACAATCAGACGACTCTAATGCAGCTGAGATAATGCAAAGTTTAGAGCTTATAAACTCATTATCACAAAAATATTTAGGTAATTATGAACAAAGAGGATTTAGACAAAGGAATAGAAAGAATGTAAACAGTATTAAAGATATGGTTACAAAACCTGTATCTATAGAAAGTCTATCTAATATTAAAGAGCAATTAAATAGTAAAACTTTTAATTTAGATAAGATCTTATCTTATTGTCTAATCTCAAGTTTAGTAATGGCAAAAGGAGATAGGGTAATAGATAAGCAAGCTAAACCTATTTTAGTTTTAGAAGATGTAGAAAGTAGATTTCACCCATCTCTTCTTCTTAGTTTTTGGTCTATTATATCTAATATGCCATTACAAAAAATTATGAGTACAAACTCAGGTGATTTTTTAACAGCAACTAAGATTTCAGATATAAGGCGTCTTTCAAGAAAATATTATGATACTAGATGTTATCGTGTAATTGAAAATAATTTTAGTGCAGATGAGTTAAGGCGTATAGCTTTTCATGTAAGAATGAATAGACCTATGTCATTTTTTGCAAGAGTGTGGTTATTAGTAGAAGGTGAGACTGAAGTTTGGATGTTAAATCAAATGGCTCAACTTTTAGGCATAAGACTTTTATGTATAGGTGTACGTTCTATTGAATTTGCTCAATGTGGTTTACATCCTCTTATGCATTTAGCAAGTGAGCTTGGTATATCATTTTATGTTTTAACAGATGGTGATGAAGCAGGTAAAAAATATGCTTCATCTGTTATATCTTATGTTGGTCGTAAAAATCTACATAAACACTTAACTTTATTACCACAAAAGGATATAGAACACTTCTTTTATCATAATGGTTTTGCTGACATATACAATAAAGAAGCTAATATTCAATTTAAAAAACAAAAGCAAATATCTGTAGATAAGATAATTGAGATAGCTATTAAAAGAAAGAGTAAACCAGGACTTGCTCTTGCTGTATGTGAAGCTATGTATGAAAGAGGAGGTAAATCAGTACCTAAACTATTTAGAATTTTGTTTAAAAACTTAGAGAATCTAAGTAGAAATAATATGTTTACTGACTAAAAGCTTAAACTCCATCGTAAAAGATGGAGTTTTTTTTACTCAAGATTTTGTACTTGTTCTCTTATCTGTTCAATTAATACTTTTAGTTCAATAGCTACTCTTGTTATATCAAGATTAGATGCTTTTGCAGCTATAGTATTTGCTTCACGATAAAATTCTTGCATCATAAAGTCTAAACGCTTACCACAAAGACCACCTGTTGTAATAATTTCACGTGTAGTCTTTATATGTGAATTTATTCTGTCATACTCTTCTGCAATATCACTTTTTTGAGCAAGTAGAGCTATTTCAAATTCAAGCCTCTCTGTATTTATGCTGTTAATCATAAGTTTATCAAGCTTTTCTTGAATTTTAGCTCTTTCTTTTTCAATAAGACCATCAAGATTATCCTTTATGACTAAAAGACAATCTTCAATATTGTTTAACTTGTCTTCAATACAAACTATAAGTTTACTCCCCTCTTGTAGTCTATACTTATTTAAAGTATCAACAAGGTTAGTAAAACTAGTTTTAATATCAAAAGCTAAATCTTTAAAGTCATGATTATTAATCATAACACCTGGAAAATTTAGAATATCTATAGCAGATGTAGATATATTAGGAACACTTTCAGTAATTTTAGTTATTTGATTTTTTAAATTATGTAAAAGATTTGTGTTTATATGAAAATTAAATTTATCATTCTTTTCTAAAGAAATAGAACACTCAACTTTACCACGAGTAACATGCTCTTTTAAGATATGAGTTAAGTCAGACTCAATAAAGTAGAGATTTTCAGGTAATTTAAAAGTGATATCTAAAAATCTTGAGTTAACAGTTTTTAGATCAATATTAAAGTTACATATTGATGATTTGCCTTTAGTAGAAGCAAATGCAGTCATGCTTTTTATATTAGACATAATAGTAGATATAAAAATGTTGAGGTTAAAAATAAACCATCTCAAAAACAAGATGGTTTATAACTATTATAATCAATATAATTAAAAAAAATTATAGATCATCTATTAAAGCAGTGCTTTTTGCATATGCAGTGCTTCTAGCTTCAAAGAAATCAGTTTTTACCATGTTAGCATTAGAGTATTGAGACACCCAAGACATAGATTCAGGTTCATTTTCATATTGTGAGTCATATGAATTAAAGCCAAGACCCATCCATCTTAAATTACCTAAATAATTTATGTAATCGCTAATCATGTCTTCATTAAGACCTTTGATTTTATTACCTATAACATATTTACCCCAAGCAATTTCTTGTCTAACACCTTCTTGCATCATAGATTTTAATTCTTCAATCATAGTGCGAGTAAATAATTCAGGATTTTCTTTTTGAAGCTCTTTTATCATATTTCTAAATAACCATAAATGAGTGTTTTCATCACGGTTAATATAGCGAATTTCTTGAGCAGAACCAGGCATCTTACCATTTCTAGCAAGGTTATAGAAAAAAGCAAAACCACTATAGAAGTAAACACCCTCAAGAATATAGTTTGCCATTAAAACTTTTAAGAAAGTTTTAGCATCTTGATTTTCTTGAAATTCATTATATAAGTTACCAATAAATTGATTACGTCTAAGTAGATGTTCATCACTTTTCCATTGGTATAGAATTTTATTTCTTTCCTCAGCAGAGCATATACTATCTAACATATAGCTATAGCTTTGAGAGTGAATACACTCTTGGAATGTTTGAATTGATAAACATAAATTTATTTCACTTACAGTAATATATTCTGCAATACGAGGTAAATTTGCTGTTTGAATTGAGTCTAAAAAGACTAAGAAACTAATAATTTTATTATATGCATTTCTTTCATCTTCATCTAAGTTTGGATAGTCTTTAACATCCTGACTTAAATTGATTTCCTCTGGAATCCAGAAATTATTCATAGCTTGACGATACCAATCTGATGCCCATGAATATTTCATATTATTAAAATCATTTAAATTGGTGGTATTACCACCAATCATTTTCCACTGTAAGACATCAGTATCACCATTTGGATTAAATAGTTTCTTCTTTTCAAGCTTTGCCATTTAATTTACCTCAATAACCTATATATTTACACTTTATAAAATTTTATGCAGAACATGATTCACATTCTTCAACTTCTAAAGATTTACTTCTTACATAATAGATAGTTTTTACACCGCATTCATAAGCTTTAATATATAAGTTTAAAACTTGTCTCATAGTGTAATCATTAGTTATGTATAAGTTCATACTTTGAGCTTGGTCAATATGTCTTTGACGAATACCTGCAGCTTTAACTGAATACATTTGATCAATAGTATGAGCACTTTTATAAATCCACCAAGTATCTTGAGATAGATCAGGAGCTACTCTTGGTAATAGACCACTTTTCTTTTCTTCAAGGAAGTATTTATTCATAATAGGATCAACACCTGCTGTTGTGCCTGCTAAAATACTTGTAGATGAAGTAGGAGCTGTAGCTAATAAGTAGCCATTACGCATACCTTGACGCTTTACAGTTTTAGCTAAATTTGTCCATTCAGGAGATAAGTATTTACGTTTAGTAAAATATTGACCTGTATGCCAATCTGAATTTTCAAATAGTTCATAAGATCCTTTTTCAGCAGCAAGATCTGTACTTGCACTAATAGCTGCCATATTAATACGTTCAAAGATCTTATCAACATAAGTTAAATGCTCTTCACTCTCCCATTTTATTTTACGAGTTGCAAGCATATGATGATAACCACTAATACCAAGACCTACAGCTCTATATTTATGATTTGTTATTTGAGCATAAGGAGTAGGGTAGAAGTTTAAATCAATAACATTGTCTAAAGCTCTAATAGCTGTTGCAACAATATCTTTTAAATATTCTTCATTATCAACATTAATTCTACCAAGAACTAATGAAGCTAAATTACATACAACTAAATCACCAGGTTCTGTAATTGTAACAACTTGAACCTTACCATCTTCTGTAACAATTTCTTTTGATACAGTTTTAATAGGTGACATATTTTGAGCAATTTCAGTACATAGATTAGATGAGTAAATGCAACCAGCATGTCCATTTGGATTTGCTTCATTTACTATATCTCTATTAAATATAAAAGGTGTACCTGTTTCAACTGCTGATTTTAAGATTAATCTTACTAAGTCTTTTATAGCAATTTGGCGTTTAGATATTCTACTATCATGGACACAATCTAGATATTTAGATTCCCAGTCATTACCATAATAATCTTCTAAATGATAACCTTTAATCTTATGAATTTCATAAGGACACATTAGATACCATGTGCCTTCAATATTTTCTTTTACTTGGCGCCAGAAGAAGTTAGGTATACAAATAGCAGGGAAGACATCATGAGCTTTCATTCTATCATCACCATTATTTGTTCTTAATTGTAAGAACTCTGGCATATCTCTGTGCCAAATATCAAGATAAACAGCAACTGCACCTTGTCTTACACCTAATTGATCAACAGCTACAGCTGTATCATTAACTAACTTAATCCAACGAACAACACCACCTGCAGCACCTTCAAAACCACGAATTGCACTACCCATAGCACGTACTTTACCAAAGTACATACCCATGCCACCACCAAACTTACTTACTTGAGCGAAGTTATCTAAGCATCTATAAATACCAGTTAAGCTATCTGGAACTGTATCTATAAAGCAAGATGATAATTGATGATATGGTTTTCTTGCATTAGCTAAGGTTGGAGTTGCCATAGTAACTTCCATCTTAGATAGCATGTTATAGAATTTTTCAACCCAAACCATTCTATTAGTTTTCTCATTCATAGCAAGGTGAAGAGAAATACCTAAAAACATTTCTTGTGGTGTTTCAAGAGGTATGTGTTGATGGGTAGATATTACATATCTTTTTAAAAGTAAATCTAAACCTGCATAGGTAAACAAGAAATCTCTTTCTGGTTTTATAAATGATTGAGCTTGATTAATTTCATCTTTGGTGTAGTTCTTTAAAATATAGTCACCATATAAACCTTCTTGGGTTAAATATGAGATCTTATCAAATAAGGTCTTTATATTTAACTTTTCTATTTCTTTATTTAAGTTTAAATGGAACTTATGAGATAAAAGTCTACCTGCAATCATTTCAAACTTAGGAGCACTTTGTGTTGTAAGTTCAACAGCTGCCTTTATAAGAGATGAAAGTTGATCATTTACAGATGATGAAGGTTTTGAAATAGATATAAATTTAGAGCTTAATACTGTAAGTGAGTATTCAGGCTCTGTAAAATCTTTTTGAATACCTTCAAGTGTTGTTTTTAAAGTTTTATCACCTGTAGCATTTTCTAATGTTGTACGAATAGTACGAAGTTCAGTTCTTTTTTGTCTATATAAAATAAAGCTCTTAGCTACTGTGAAGTAATTTTTTTGCATTAAAAATTCTTCAACAGTATCTTGTATAGATTCTACTGTATTAATAGTAGATGATTCTAATCTTCTTATAATAGATGCTAGAAGATCATCAAATTCTCTATCTAAAATTGAGGTACCAACACTTTCAAATGATTTTCTAAGTGCTTTTTCTATTTTTTTAGGATCAAATTCTTCATATTGTCCTGAACGTTTGATAATCTTCATAGTGTGACACTGACTCTTTAGATTGCTAGTTTAATAATAAAAATCTACTATTTTATTTATTTATAAAATAGTGAGGTGCAATTATAATATATTTTCTTTTATAAATAATGATAATATATTTTGTTTTATAAATTTATCCTTTTATATATAAAATGCTTCTAGTAATTTCCTTTGTTTAAAAAAGTATCTTTAAATTTTTCTATATTATTTTATATTTCTAAAATAAATAAGTGTATTTTTTTATAGTTTACATTTAATATATAAATAATAAATAATAATTACTTATTGTTTTGTATAAATTTCTCACTTAAATAAATAGAGGTCCATATGCAAGATTATCAAAAAAAATTTATTGATCTATCACTAGAAAAGGGTGTTCTTAAGTTTGGTAGTTTTGTTTTAAAATCTGGTAGAACCAGTCCATATTTCTTTAATGCAGGTTTATTCTGTACAGGTCAAGATTTAGCGACTTTAGGATCATGCTATGCTCAGGCAATTATAAATGCAAAATTAGATTTTGATATTGTTTTTGGACCTGCATATAAAGGTATTCCTTTAGCGACTGCAACAGCTATGGCATTATCTTCTGAACATGGTATAAATGTGCCTTGGTGCTTTAATAGAAAAGAAGCAAAAGATCATGGTGAAGGTGGTAATCTTGTAGGTGCAAAACTTACAGGTGATGTTCTTTTAATTGATGATGTGATTACAGCAGGTACTGCTATTAGAGAAGCAGCTAATATCATTAAGAGTACAAATTCAAACTTTAAAGCAGCAGTTATTGCTTTAAATAGAATGGAAAAAGGTCAAGGCGATATAAGTGCTATTGATGAAGTTAAAAAGAATTTAGGTATTGAAGTAATATCTATTATTAACTTTGATGATTTATTAACTTATATTGAACAAGATGAAGAGTTAAGTCGCTTTAAAGATGCAATGGAAAGATATAGAGAGTGCTACGGTGCTTAATATAGCTTAAAAAAAGCCTCACTAACTATAATAGTAGTGAGGCTAAAATCACAACAAAAGAAAAAATCTATTAATATAACGGTAGTTTGTTTATTTTATTAATAGTCAATTTTGATAATTAATTGAATTTTTTAAGAAACTGATCAATAGTATTGTTATTTTAGAAGTTAAATTCTTTTACAAGCTTATAATGTCTACAAACTAAACACTCTTTTTTAATTTTGATATTAATATAGTTACTTCTTACATAACTTTCATAAAACTTGCCCTATATTTTCTAGTAGGGATAGTGTTTTTATTTATAGACACTAAAAAATAAAGGTGCCATGTAGACACCTTTTTTATTTATAAAAGTAATTCTATCTTACTATAAGACCTAAAAGAATACCTACAAAACCAAAATCAGCATCTGAGAAGGTTGTATTTTGATATCCAAGATCACCTAAAACAGGAAGTAAGAATACAGGTAGGAATGTAATTAACAGACCTTGAGCAAATGCTCCTAAAATAGCACCTCTCTTACCGCCTGTAGCATTACCAAACACGCCAGCTGCTGCTCCTACGAAGAAGTGTGGAACTACACCTGGAATGATAATGGTAAGATTAAATATATAAAGTAAGAACATGCCAACAAGACCTGCACAGAAACTAGATAGAAAACCTACAAGCACGGCATTTGGTGCATATGGGAATACTACAGGGCAGTCAAGGGCAGGTTTAGCATTAGGAACTAATTTATCTGAAATACCTTTAAAAGCAGGGACAATTTCAGAAATAATCATTCTCACAGCTTGTAAAATAATGTATACACCACCTGCAAAAGTAATGGATTGAATTAATGCAAACATTATCCAATGTTTACCATTACTTACAGTATTAACATACTCACCACCAGCTACAGCACAAGTTACTAAGAAGATAATACCCATAGTAAATGATATAGCAACAGGTGTGTCACGTAAGAAAAGTAAAGCTTTTGGAACATTCATATCTTCAGTTGAGCTCTCTTTATTACCAAGCTTACTACCTATAAAGCCAGCAAGTAGATAGGATAAAGTGGAGAAATGTCCTATAGCAACGTCATCTGAACCTGTAACCTTTTTCATATAAGGATGAGCAAGTGCAGGGAAGAGTACCATTAATGTACCTACAATAATAGAACCTGTAGCAATTAATGTAACTCCAGATAGACCTTTTGTAGATAAAATAGCTGCAACCATCATTGACATGAAAAGTGTATGATGACCTGTTAAGAAAATGAACTTCCATGGAGTAAATCGTGCAATTAAGATATTTACAACCATAGCAAAGAACATGATCATGGCCATTTCTTTACCAAATGTTTTTTGAGCAATAGATACAATAGCTTCATTATTAGGAACAACACCAGTAATTCCAAATGCGTGTTGGAATATATCTGAGAATGTGCCTAAAGAAGATATTACAAGTGTTGCACCTGCACCTAATAAGATAAAACCTAAAATTGTTTTAACAGTGCCAGTAATACACTCAGTTACACTTTTCTTTTGAGCTATAAGTCCTACTAATGCTATTAAACCCACTAGTACTGATGGTTCTGATAACACATCAGTCATCAGAAATTTAAAAAATTCCATTTACTTTACCTCTCAAGACTTTACTATACCGTGATTATGTTATAGACCTCTTAGGTATTACTCTAATTATTCTATAGAGCTCCTAATTGTTTTAAAGCCTCTGAGAGACGTTCTTTCATTGCAACTTTGTCTACCATATTATCCAAACTTACAATAATTCCTTTTACGCCTTGACTTTGGATTTGAGTAGAAATATCACGAGTTCCTACATAGATATCACTAGATGAACCAGCAACTGATCCTAAATCCATGTGTTCAACAGTAGCATCAACACCAAGATCTTTGATAATACCTTTTAGAGCAACTTCCATCATTAAAGATGTGCCTAAACCATTACCACAAACTACAGAAATTTTCATATTAGCCTCCAATGCCAATTTATATTAATATTTTTTAATAATTGAAAGAATTTGATCTACATTATCAGAGTTAATTACACTATTAACATCTTCTTCACACATAAAGAAATCAGCAAGTTTACCCATGATTTCAACATGAGAGTTGTTATCTGTTGCAGCTAAGATAACAACTAATTTAACAGGATCGTTACCATCTGAATTGTAATTAACACCATTTTTTATAACTAATAGAGATAAAGCAATTTTATTTACGCCACTATCAGGTGATGCGTGAGGCATTGCCATATGTGGACCTACTACATAGTAAGGACCAATTTCATTTGTAATTTTTATAATGGCATCAATATAGGATGGTTCAACTGATTTATTATCAACAAGAGCTTTACATGCTATTTTTATAGAATCTTCCCAACTATCTGCACTATCTACAATTAACACAGTGTCTTTAGTAAGTAGTGTATCTAACATTGATTAGACCTCGCTTAACTAGATAAGATATTGTTTTATATTCAAATAAAAGATAACAATATGATGTATTAAGGTCAATAAGGAAAATAGTAAAAGGAAGTAGTTTTAGGCATTATATTGCATATAATTTTACAGATTTGTTACATACAACATATTTTTAAGGATAAAAATATAATTACTATATTAAATAAATAAGTATAAAATATAGTAATTAAAATTAAAATAAGACTATTTATCACATGGTGTGTTTGAAACTAATACATTTTTTACGTATTGAGTTCCTTCTTGTGAATATACACAACCACAATATTGTTGATTATAAAAGTTAAATTCTTTTACAAGTTCATAACGACGACCTACAAGACCTTCTTTTCTCCAATCTTGATCCCAGTAAAAAGCACCTTCTACATTTTTCTCAGCTCTATAACCTGCCTCATCAACTTGTTTTTTATTTTTCCAGCGTGAGGTAGCTAAAGTTGAAGTAAAGTGAGAGATATTATTTTCTTTTGCAAACAAAGCAGTAGCAGTAAGACGCATTTCAAAGCATACTGAGCAGCGTAGACCTCTTTCAGGTTCTTTTTCAAGTCCTTTAATTTTTTTAAACCAATTAGGAGCATCGTAGTCACCTATTACATAATCTAGGTTTAAAAGTTTAGCAAGAGATACTAATTCATCTCTTCTAACTTCATATTCTCTTGCAGGATGAATATTAGGGTTATAGAAAAATATAATAGGTTTTATACCATTTTGTACAAAACACTCAAACATAGCACCTGCACAAGGAGCACAACAACAATGAATTACAACACCATTTGCGTTTTCTGGGATTTTTAAATTATTTTTAGGAGTATTACCAAAATCATCTGGTAGTTTATCAATAATAGCCATGATTTTTCTCTGAAAAAAAAGACACTTACGTATAATACATAAAAAATAAAAAAAATGCTTTAAAAGTCACATTTTTTGATATATAATATCGACTATTGTTCTGATGTGAATTAAATCAGAGCCAGCCCTCTGTAATATTTATAAGGCTGATGTAGACTTTCCCTAATCTTGGGAAAATAGTTAATGTAGGCACTTCCTCTTGTATTTTTAGAGCAAGAAGGCAAGTGTTCTCTTGTTCTTTTTTTTAATGGAGTCTGTAATGCAGAACCAAAGAATTAGGATCCGCCTAAAGGCATACGATCACAGATTGATTGATCATTCAACAGCTGAGATCGTTGAAACTGCAAAGCGCACTGGTGCTCAGGTTCGTGGTCCAATCCCGCTTCCTACTCGTAAGGAGCGTTATACCATCCTTATCTCCCCACATGTTAATAAAGATGCTCGTGATCAATACGAAATCCGTACACATAAGCGCTTAGTAGACATCGTGGAACCAACTGAAAAGACTGTTGATGCTTTAATGCGTTTAGATCTTGCAGCTGGTGTTGATGTTCAAATTAGCCTTCGCTAAACGATAGGGGAATTACAATGTCAATCGGTTTAATCGGTCGTAAACTTGGAATGACCCGAGTATTTAACGAGGACGGCAAGTCAGTTCCAGTAACTGTCATTCAAGTTGAAGCTAATCGCGTAACACAAGTTAAGAATTTAGATACTGATGGCTACACAGCTATTCAAGTAACAACAGGTGAGCGCAAATCATCACGCATGACAAAAGCTGAAATCGGTCATTTTTCAAAGACTGGTGTAACAGCAGGTCGTGGTCTATGGGAGTTCCGTCTAACAGAAGACGAGCTTGCTGCATATTCAGTAGGTACTGAGATCAAAGTTGATGCTTTCCAAGATGTTAAGAAAGTAGACGTAACTGGTCAATCAAAAGGTAAAGGTACAGCTGGTACAGTTAAGCGTTATAACTTCCGTACTCAAGACTTTACTCACGGTAACTCACGTTCACATCGTGTTCCTGGTTCAACAGGTCAAAACCAAACTCCTGGTCGTGTATTTAAGGGCAAGAAGATGGTTGGTCGTATGGGCGGCGAGAAAGTTACAGTTCAAAGCTTAGATCTAGTTCGTATTGATGCAGAACGTAACTTATTACTTGTTAAAGGTGCCGTTCCTGGTGCTAACAATGGCGACGTTATCGTTAGACCAAGTGTTAAAGCTTAACCTGAGGTAAAGGAACATGGAATTAAAGATGATTGGCGCTGAAAACGCACTAGAGGTATCAGAGAATACCTTCGGTCGCGAGTTCAATGAGGCGCTGGTACATCAGGTAGTTGTAGCTTACCTAAGTACCGCTCGCGCTGGAACTAAAGCGCAAAAGACACGTGCTGAAGTTTCTGGTGGTGGCAAGAAACCTTTCCGCCAAAAAGGCACAGGTCGTGCACGTGCTGGTTCAACACGTTCACCATTATGGCGTGCTGGTGGCACTGTATTCGCAGCTAAGCCACAAGACTGGTCACAAAAAGTTAACCGTAAGATGTATCGCGTAGCAATGCGTAGCATTTTATCTGAGTTAGTTCGTCAAGATCGTCTAGTTGTTGTAGATGACATCAAGTTAGATGATTGCAAGACTAAATCTCTAGTTGCAAAACTAAAAGAATTAGACTTAAAGAGAGTATTAATTGTAAATGGTCAATTTGATGAGAATTTATTCTTAGCATCACGTAACATTTACAAAGTTGAAGTATGTCAACCAGGTACAGCTCAATTCAATCCTGTAAATTTAGTTGGCTTCGATAAAGTCCTAATGACTAAAGCAGCTGTTCAACAAGTAGAGGAGATGCTTAAATAATGAAGCACGTAGCTCGTTTAATGAGTATTCTTCGCTCTGTAGTTAGTACTGAAAAGACAACTATACTTCGCGAAAAGAGTGATACTCTTGTATTCAAAGTTGTACCAAATGCAACTAAGAAAGAAATTAAAACTGCAGTAGAGACTCTTTTAAATGTTAAAGTTGAATCAGTTCATACTTTAAATATGAAAGGTAAGTCTCGTCGTACCGCTCATGGCATCGGCCGTCGTTCAGATTGGAAGAAGGCATATGTTAAGTTAGCAGAAGGCTTAGGTCAAAATCTAGATTTAGTACCTGATGCAACTGTAGATGCTGAGAAGGAGACTAATTAATGGCTATTATTAAGGCAAAGCCAACCTCCGCAGGTCGCCGTCATGTGATTCAAATTAAGAATCCAGATTTATGGAAAGGCAGCCCATATGCTCCTCTAGTTGTTGAGAAGCGTAAGACTGGTGGTCGTGACAACTATGGTCACATTTCTACCCGTCATATTGGTGGTGGTCACAAGCAACGTTATCGTTTAATTGACTTTAAGCGTCAAAAAGATGGTATTGAGGCACGTGTTGAGCGTCTAGAATATGATCCAAACCGTTCTGCAAATATTGCATTAGTTCTATATGCAGATGGTGAGCGTCGTTATATCCTTGCACCAAAAGGTTTACAAGTAGGCGATAAGATCATTTCTGGTGATTCAGCACCTATCAAAGTAGGTAACTGTCTACCAATGAGAAATATTCCATTAGGTACTACAGTTCACGCTGTTGAGATCATGCCTGGTGCTGGTGCTAAGTTTGCTCGTTCAGCAGGTTCATTCTGTCAGATCCTAGCTCGTGATGGTGATTACATTACATTACGTATGAGATCAGGAGAAATGCGTCGAGTATTAGCAACATCTCGTGCAACAATTGGTGAAGTTGGTAATGCAGAGCACATGTTACGTCAATTAGGTAAAGCAGGTGCTAACCGTTGGCGTGGTGTTCGTCCTACCGTTCGCGGTATGTCAATGAACCCAATTGATCACCCTCATGGTGGTGGTGAAGGCCGTAACAAGGGTATTCAACAACGTTCACCTTGGGGTACTCCATGTAAGGGTTATAAGACCCGTAAGAACAAGCGTACTGATAAGTACATAGTTCGCCATCGCTAAGAAGAGTTGAGGATAAAACATGCCACGTTCTCTTAAGAAGGGCCCATTTATTGATGAGCACCTACTCAAGAAAGTTGAGAAGGCGTTACAGGATGGCGATAAAAAGCCAATTAAGACCTGGTCACGTCGCTCAATGATCATACCTACAATGATTGGTATGACAATCGCTGTTCACAATGGTCGTCAACATGTGCCAGTTTTCGTTTCTGATGAAATGGTTGGTCACAAGTTGGGTGAATTTGCACCAACACGTACTTATCGCGGTCACGTTGCTGCAGATAAGAAGTCTAAATAGTAGGAGTATGCAAAATGCAAGAAATTAAAGCATCTCATCGCAATGCACGCTCTTCAGCTCAAAAAGCTAGACTAGTTGCTGATCAAGTTCGCGGAATGCCTGTTAGTAAGGCTCTAGACCTTTTAAAATTTAGCCCAAGAAAGGCTGCTAAATTAATTTATAAGGTATTATTCTCTGCAGTAAGTAACGCAGAGAACAACAATTCATTAGACGTAGATCGTTTAGTGGTTTCAAGAATTATGGTTGATGAAGGTCCTTCATTAAAGCGTATTATGCCACGTGCTAAAGGCCGTGCAGATCGTATTGTGAAGCGCACTTCTCACATTACAGTTTATGTAGCAGAGCGTTAACAGGAGTTTAAGATGGGTCAAAAAGTTAATCCCATTGGAATAAGACTTGGCATTACTAAGCCTTATTCATCGGTCTGGTACGCATCAACTGCGAATTTCCCAGCCAATTTAAAAAGTGACTTTGCAGTTCGTAAATACTTAACAGAAGAATTAAAGAATGCTTCTGTATCAAAGATTGTTATTGATCGTCCTGCTAAGAGCATTCGTGTAACTATTCACACAGCTCGTCCTGGTATTGTTATTGGCAAGAAAGGCGAAGATGTTGAGAAGCTACGTAAGAAGATTTCAGATATTGCTGGTGTTCCTGCACAAGTTAATATTAGTGAAGTACGTAAGCCAGACTTAGATGCTAAGTTAGTTGCTGATTCAATTGCAAGCCAATTAGAGCGTCGTGTAATGTTCCGTCGTGCTATGAAGAAGGCTATCCAAAATGCAATGCGTGTTGGTGCTAAGGGTATCAAGGTTGAAGTTTCAGGTCGTTTAGGCGGTGCTGAAATCGCTCGTTCAGAGTGGTTACGTGAAGGTCGTGTACCTCTTCACACTCTACGTGCTGATATCGATTATGCTTTATCAGAGGCTGTAACAACATACGGTGTTATTGGTGTTAAAGTTTGGATCTTCAAGGGTGAAGTACTAGGTGACTTACCTCTAATGCAAGAAGAAGCAGACGATCGTAACAATCAACCTGCTCCAGCTAAGAGAAATCGTCGTGGTCGTGATGACAACGGTGCAAGAGCTGGCAGACGTGGTCGTGGTGGCGATAAGAAGGCTGCTAACAAGCAAGCATCAGAATCTGCACCAGCAGAAGCAAAAGCTGCTGAGTAACGGAGGAAAGATTAAATGTTACAACCAAAACGTACTAAATATCGTAAGACTCAAAAAGGTCGTAACGAAGGTTTAGCTTACACTGGTAATGAAGTTTCATTTGGTGAGTTTGGTTTAAAAGCTACTTCTCGTGGTCAAATCACAGCTCGTGAAATAGAAGCTGCACGTCGTGCGTTCACTCGTGAGATGAAGCGTGTTGGTAAAGTTTGGATTCGTGTATTCCCAGACAAGCCAATTACTCAAAAAGCTCTAGGTGTTCGTATGGGTAAAGGTAAGGGTGCTGTTGAATATTGGGTATGCCCAATTCAACCTGGTAAGGTTCTATTCGAGCTTGCTGGTATTCCTGAGTCTGTTGCTCGTGAGGCTTTCCGCCTTGCTTCAGCAAAACTCTCTGTTACTACAACTTTTGTTCGTAAGGTGGCAATCTAATGAAAGCTTTAGAATTACGTGAAAAGTCTGTTGAAGATCTAAATAAAGAGCTTGTTGAGCTTTACCAAGAGAAATTTGTTTTACGTTTCCAAGGTACTCAATCAACTGCTAAAATTAAGATGGTACGTCGTGATATAGCACGTATTAAAACAGTACTAGCTGAGAAAACTCGCGAAGGCGCTAAATAGGAGCTTGCGTAATGACTGATACAAAGAAAGTACAACGCACTCTACGTGGTCGTGTTGTTAGTGATAAGATGCAAAAAGCTTGTGTTGTTGCTGTAGAGCGTCGTATTAAGCATCCTATTTATGGTAAGATCTTAAAACGTACTACTAAGTTCCACGTACAAGATACAGAGAACTTAGCACATACAGGTGATTTTGTAGAAATTAGAGAATGCCGTCCTATTTCAAAGACAATAGCATGGACTCTAGTTCAAATAGTTGAAAAAGCTCAAAAAGCTTAGTAAAATCAACTAAGATCACAAAAATTTTGACCGCAATATTGATTAATACTTGCGGTCTTTATTTATAATTGTTATAATTTATCGCCTTCTTAATCTATAGTGGGTTAAGAAGTTTTGTTTTATAATAACGGAGCATGTAAATGATCCAGATGCAAAGCATGCTTGACGTTGCAGATAACTCAGGCGCTCGCCGTGTAATGTGCATTAAAGTCCTAGGTGGCTCACATCGCCGTTACGCTGGCATTGGTGACATTATTAAAGTGTCAGTAAAAGAAGCAATACCTCGTGGCAAGGTCAAGAAAGGTGATGTTGTGAACGCTGTTGTTGTACGTACAAAGAAAGGTGTACGTCGTCCAGATGGTTCATTAATTCGCTTTGATAGTAATGCTGCAGTTCTATTGAATGCGCAGCAAGATCCAATTGGCACTCGTATTTTTGGACCAGTTACTCGTGAACTACGTACCGAAAAGTTTATGAAGATTGTGTCATTGGCACCAGAAGTACTCTAATATCAAAGAGGGTATTAAAAAATGGCAGCGAAAATCCGCCGCAACGATGAAGTAATCGTAATTGCTGGTAAAGATAAGGGTAAGACAGGTACTGTTTTACAAGTATTAACTAGCGATAATAAAGTCTTAGTTAAAGGTTTAAAACTTCATACTAAGCACGTAAAGCCAAATCCTCAAGCTGGTATTGAGGGTGGTAAGCAACAAAAAGAAACTCCAATTCATGTTTCAAATGTTGCTTTATATAATCCAGAAACTAAGAAGGCTGACAAAGTTGGTTTCAGAATTGAAGATGGTAAGAAAGTTCGTTTCTTCAAATCAACAAACACAACAGTTCCTTCTACTACTAATAAATAGCAGTTTTAATCAGGAGAAAAACGATGGCGAAACTGCATGATCTTTACAAGCAGGAAGTAATCAAGTCATTAACTGAAAAGTTTGGTTACAAGACAGTCATGCAAGTCCCTCGGATTGTGAAAATCACCCTAAATATGGGTGTTGGTGAAGCTGTTGCAGACAAGAAAGTTCTTGAAAATGCTGCACGCGATATGGCTGCAATAGCAGGTCAAAAGCCATTAATCACCAAAGTTCGCAAATCTGTAGCGGGCTTCCATATTCGTGATGGTTACCCAATTGGTTGTAAGGTAACATTACGTGGTGAGCGTATGTGGGAATTCCTTGAGCGCTTAATTGTGATCTCTATTCCACGTATCCGTGATTTCCGTGGTCTAAATGCAAAGTCATTTGACGGTAGAGGAAATTATTCAATGGGTGTACGTGAGCAGATCATATTCCCTGAGATTGATTATGACAAGGTTGATACAATTCGTGGCCTTGATATTACAATCACAACAACAGCGAATACAGATGAAGAAGGCCGTGCTCTATTAGAGGCATTTAACTTCCCATTCCGCAGTACTCAGGCTAAGTAACGAGGACGATCCTAAAAATGGCTAAGACATCAATGAAAAACCGTGAGCTCAAAAGAGAGCGTCTTTGCGATAAATATTTTGCAAAGCGTCAAGAGCTTAAGAAGATTATTTCAAGTGTATCATCCTCTGATGAAGAGCGTTGGGCTGCAGTACAAAAATTAGCTGCACTTCCACGTGATTCAAGTCCATCTCGCCAACGCAATCGTTGTGCAGAGACAGGTCGTCCACATGGTTACTTACGCAAATTTGGTCTATGCCGCATTAAGTTACGCGAGCATATGATGCGTGGTGAAATTCCAGGTCTACGCAAGGCCAGCTGGTAAAAGAGAGAGGGAATACATATGAGCATGCAAGATCCGATAGCGGATTTGCTAACCCGCATCCGTAACGGCCAAGCTTCTGGCAAAGTTATGGTTTCAATGCCTTCCTCAAAACAAAAGATGGCAATTGCTAATCTACTTCACAAGGAAGGTTATGTTGCATCAGTTAAAGAAACTGGTGATGTTAAGAAGGTTTTAGAGATCGAATTAAAATACTACGAAGGCAAACCAGTAGTAGAAATGATTCAAAGAGTATCTCGTCCTGGCCTAAGAATTTATAAGAAGTGCCGTGACCTTCCACGTATTATGAATGGCCTTGGTATTGCTGTTATTTCAACATCAAAAGGCTTAATGACCGATCGTGCTGCCCGTAAGGACGGTTTAGGCGGCGAAGTTATTTGCTACGTCGCATAAGGAGGAAACATGTCACGTATTGCTAAGGAACCAGTAGTAGTTCCTACAGGCGTTGAGGTTTCTATCGACGGCCAAAAATTAACATTAAAGTCCAAGAAAGGACAGCTTGTTTTAGATGTTCACCCAACTGTTGAAGTTAAGTTTGAAAACAATCAACTAACAGTTGTTCAAAAGGTTGAGTCTAAAGAAGCAAATATGCAATCAGGCACAACACGTGCTTTAATGTATAACATGGTACAAGGTCTAGATAAGGGCTTTGAGAAGAAGTTACAATTAGTTGGTGTTGGTTATCGTGCACAAGCTAAAGGTAACGTATTAAATCTTGCATTAGGTTTCTCTCACCCAATTGATCACGTTTTACCTGAAGGTATCACTTGTGAAACTCCTTCACAAACAGAGATCATTTTAAAGGGCTTTGATAAAGCTTTATTAGGCCAAGTTGCAGCTGATATTCGTAAGTATCGTCAACCAGAACCTTACAAGGGTAAGGGTGTACGTTACTCTACTGAAGTTGTACGTATCAAAGAAGCTAAGAAGAAATAGGAATCGGGGTAACATACCATGTTTGATAAGAAACAATCTCGCATCCGTCGTGCTACTAAGGCACGTTCTAAGATGCATGAATTGGGAGTCACACGCCTTGTCGTTACCCGTACTCCTCGTCATATTTATGCTCAGATCATCACAAAAGACAGCAAGGTATTAGCTGCTGCTTCAACTCTTGAGAAGGATCTAGCAAAGGATCTTAAAGTTACTGGTAATGTAGAAGCTGCTAAAGTAATTGGTAAAGCAATTGCTGAGCGTGCTATCGCAAAGAATGTTACAGAAGTAGCTTTTGATCGTTCAGGTTACAAGTATCACGGTCGTGTTGCTGCATTAGCTGACGCTGCTCGTGAAGCTGGACTTAAGTTCTAGGAGTAGGCAATGCAACACAAAGATGAATCCCAAGTAGGAGAACTTCAAGAGAAGTTAGTTGCTGTTAATCGTGTAGCTAAAGTAGTTAAAGGTGGTCGTATTTTCTCATTCACAGCTTTAACTGTTGTAGGCGATGGTAATGGTCGCGTTGGCTATGGTTATGGCAAAGCTGGTGAAGTTCCTGCAGCTATTCAAAAAGCGATTGAGCAAGCTCGTCGTAATGTAAACTCTTCAATTGCGTTAAATGATGGTACATTATTCCACGCAGTTAAGGGTGAGCACTCAGGTTCTATGGTGTACATGCAACCAGCTTCTGAAGGTACCGGTATTATTGCTGGCGGTGCTATGCGTGCTGTTTTAGAAGTTGCTGGTGTACGTAACGTTCTTGCAAAGGCATATGGTTCAACAAACCCAATTAACGTAGTTCGTGCTACTGTTAAGGCACTTGCATCTATGCGCACTCCTGAAGCTGTTGCTGCTAAGCGCGGTCTTTCAGTAAAAGAGATCATGGAGTAAGAAATGTCTGAGAAGAAAACCATTAAGGTTACACAGCTTAAATCAATTATTGGTCGTAAGCCAGATCACGTTGCAACAATCCGTGGTTTAGGTCTACGTCGCATTCGCCATACTGTGATTCTTGAAGATACTCCTTCAATTCGCGGTATGATCAATAAAGTAAGCTACATGATTAAGGTTGAGGAGTAATACGATGTTTCTAAATACTCTAAAGCCAGCTAAAGGTTCACATCGTCGTAGTGTACGTGTAGGTCGTGGTATTGGTTCAGGCCTAGGCAAGACATGTGGTCGTGGTGTTAAAGGTTCAGGTGCTCGTAAGAGTCCTAATGTACGCCCAGGTTTCGAAGGCGGTCAAATGCCTTTAAAGATTCGTCTACCTAAATTTGGTTTCTGGTCACCTAAGAAACAAATTACTTGTGAAGTATCATTAAATGATCTAAACAAGGTAGAAGGCGATTTAATTAATAGAGAGACCTTATTAGCTGCTAAGTTAATAACTCAAAAAATTAAGTTTGTTAAGATTGTTTTATCTCACAAACCAAACTTTACACGTAAAGTAGAGGTTGTTGGTCTTGGTGTAACTAAGGGTGCACGTGCTGCAATTGAAGCAGCTGGTGGTTCAATCCAAGTTGCAGATTACTCAACAAAAGCTGCAGAGCGTCGTGAGTTATCAGCAAAGCGTCGTAGTGCTAAAGTTAAGAGACTACAAGACAAGCTTGCTGCAGAAGGTATTCAAAAGCCAGCTAAGAAAGAGAAGGCTGTAAAGGCTGATCTTGCTGCTGGTGGTAAGAAAACTGCTGCTAAAAAGAAATAATCGCTGGGGCGCCTAGAGCGCCCTTTGGGAGATTTAAATGGCTAGAAAGTCGCTCTTAGAAAAAGGACGAGAAGTTTCACAACAATCTTCAAGAGGTTCTTCAGAACTTACTTCAAGATTGTTATTTGTTGTATTTGGCTTAATTATGTTCAGACTTGGATCTTATATTCCAGTTCCTGGCGTAAATGCTGAAATTCTTCAACGTCTATTTGATGATCAGAGCGGAACCATTATAGGTATGTTCAATATGTTTTCAGGTGGTGCGTTAGAACGTGCATCTGTTTTAGCATTAGGTATCATGCCTTATATCTCAGCGTCCATTATTATTCAGTTGTTGGCAGTAATTAATCCTACCTTAGCTGAACTTCGTAAAGAAGGTGAATCTGGTAGAAGAAAGATTACACAATATACACGTGTTTCAACATTATTCTTAGCAACAATTCAAGCAATAGGTATTGCTACAGGTATTCCAAATATGATGCCTGGTCTTGTTGATAACCCAAGCTTCGGTTTTTATTTTGTAACTACTGTAAGTTTAGTTTCTGGTACTATGTTCCTAATGTGGTTAGGTGAACAAATTACAGAACGTGGTATAGGTAATGGTATCTCATTGATTATTTTTGCAGGTATTGTTGCAGGTTTACCAGCAGCTATTGCAAAAACATTTGAGCAAGCACGTCAAGGTGATCTTTCTACAATAGCACTATTACTAATAGGTGTGGTTGTTATTTTAGTTACATTCTTCGTTGTCTATGTTGAGCGTGGTCAAAGACGTATTGTTATTGAGTACGCAAAAAGACAAATGGGAAATAGAATTTATTCACAACCACGTTCTAGCTTGCCACTAAAGATTAATATGTCTGGTGTTATTCCTGCAATTTTTGCATCATCAATCATATTATTCCCAGGTACAATCGTTTCATGGTTTGGTCAAGGTGATAATGTTGTAGCTAATGTTCTACAAGAAATATCACTATTACTACAACCTGGTCAACCTTTATATGAGTTACTTTACGCAGGTGCTATAGTATTCTTTACATTCTTCTATACTGCTCTTGTATTTAATCCAAGAGAAGTTGCTGAAAATTTAAAGAAGAGTGGTGCTTTTATTCCTGGTATTAGACCAGGTGAGCAAACTGCTCGCTTTATTGATAAAGTATTGACTAGATTAACCTTAAGTGGTTCCTTCTACATGGTTTTAGTTTGCTTGATACCACAACTACTAATGAATTGGTTCAATGTACAATTCTATTTTGGTGGTACATCATTACTAATTATTGTTGTTGTAATTATGGATTTTGTGGCTCAATTACAAAGTCATATGATGAACCAACAATATGGTGATATAATGAAGAAAGCTAATCTAAGGAATTACGGACGTTAATAACCTATTTATGTTGGAGTAGAAAATGAAAGTAGGTGCTTCAGTTAAAAAGATCTGTCGTAACTGCAAAGTGGTACGTCGTCACGGTGTGGTTCGTATTATCTGTGAAAATCCAAAACATAAGCAACGTCAAGGCTAATGTTTAGAATTCAAAAAAAAGGCAGGGTATACCCCTGCTTTTTTTTACTTTAAAATAATTAAAAAATAATTTATTTTTCTTGATCAAAATCTAATTTTCAAATATAATTTAGTGATCGAGAAATTGAGACAAATTTCTCTGCCTTTTAATTTTTCAAAATAAATGGCACTAAATGGTCGTCACGTATCCTAACGGGCTTTGTGACGGCTGAATGTTAAACCGACCTTTTAGGAGATCAATAGTGGCCCGTATTGCTGGCATTAATGTGCCTGATCAAAAGATAGCCTTGATTGCTCTACAATCAATTTTTGGCATCGGCCCTACTCGCGCAAAAATCATTTGCGAAGCTTGTGGAGTAGATCCATCTACTAAGTTTAAGGATCTTGACGACTCAACTGTAGAAAAAATCCGTTCAGAAGTAGCTAAGTTTACTGTTGAAGGTGATCTACGTCGTGAGATCAGCATGAACATCAAGCGCCTTATGGACCTTGGTGCATATCGTGGCTTACGCCATCGTCGTGGACTACCTGTTCGCGGTCAACGTACTAAGACTAATGCACGTACCCGTAAGGGCCCACGTAAGAGCATTAAGAAGTAAGGGATTAGAGAATGGCTGAAGAAATTACTGCAAAAGAGACAGCAACTGCTGCAGCAACTCCTGCACCAGCTCCTGTAGCTCCTGCAACAACAACTACTACTGCTACAAAGACTGCAACTGCACCTAAAGCACGTGGCGGTAAGCGTTCAAAGAAACAGATTGCTGATGGTGTTGCACACATTCACGCATCTTTCAATAACACTATCGTAACCATTTCAGATCGTCAAGGTAATGCTCTAGCATGGGCAACTGCTGGTGGTTCTGGTTTCCGTGGTTCACGTAAGTCAACTCCTTATGCTGCTCAAGTTGCTGCTGAAAGAGCAGGCGAAGCTGCAAAAGAGTATGGTGTTAAGAACCTTGAAGTTTTAGTAAAGGGTCCTGGCCCTGGTCGCGAATCATCAATTCGTGCACTTAATGCAATTGGATATAAGATCACTAATATTACTGATGTTACTCCAATTCCTCACAATGGTTGCCGTCCGCCTAAAAAGCGCCGCGTATAACCTGAAACTAGAATTTCTGGAGAAAGATAAATGGCAAAATACACAGGCCCAGCCCTAAAATTAAGCCGTCGTGAAGGCGTTGACTTATTTTTAAAGTCTGGTGTTCGTGCAATTGAGACAAAGTGCAAATTAGATACTGCACCAGGTCAGCACGGCGCTAATAAAGCTCGCTTATCAGACTATGGTATGCAATTACGTGAAAAGCAAAAAGTACGTAGAATTTATGGTGTACTAGAGCGTCAATTCCGTAATTACTATGCTAAAGCTGCAAGCATGCCAGGTAACACTGGTGAAAACTTACTACAATTATTAGAAGGTCGTTTAGACAATGTAGTATATCGTATGGGCTTTGGTTCAACTCGCATGGAATCACGTCAATTAGTAAGCCACAAGGCAATTACTATTAATGATCGTGTTGTAAACATTCCTTCATACCAAGTACAACCTAATGATGTTATTGCTGTACGTGAAAAGGCTAAGAAGCAATTACGTATTAAGGCAGCAATTGATCTATCAGGTCAACGTGGCACTAAGCCAACTTGGATTGATGTTGATCATGATGCAATGAAAGGTACTTTCAAGAGCAAACCAGAGCGTTCAGAGCTTCCTTCTGATATCAAGGAACAGCTCATTGTTGAATTGTACTCTAAGTAATAACGGCAACTTTGCCAGCACCTCTTTATTAATGTGGGGTATCTATAGTGTCAGTATGTGAACTGCTAAAACCAAAACCAGTAGGATTTACTGAAATAGGTCCTAACTCAGCTAAAATTGTGCTAGAACCATTAGAGCGTGGTTTTGGTAACACCTTAGGTGTAGCGTTAAGCGGTATTTTACTAAAGACCCTTCCAGGTTATGCAGTAGATGCATTCCATATCGATGGAGTTGTTGACACAAATAGCATGAAGGATGACATAGAGGAATCTATTATTGAAGTTATAATGAATTTAAAAGCTCTAGCTATAAATTCAGACTCTAGTCATACTTCACCTGTTTGGTTATCAATTGAAAAAAGTGGAGAAGGTTTAGTAACCGCTGCGGACATTGACTGTCCTCCACATATTACAATTATTGATCCAACAGCTCGCATCTGCACCCTTAAGGGTGCCAAGGCTTCGTTGTCAATGAAACTTCGAGTTGTTGCTGGACGTGGATATATTCCTGCAAGTTCAGAGGAACATATTCCACCAAGAGAGAATGAGATCTTAATTGATGCTGCATTCTGTCCAGTACGAAGATTTGTCTATGAGGTTGAATCTGCTCGTGTTGAGCAAAGAACAGATTTAGATCGTCTTGTAATTGAGATTGAAACTAATGGTGTAATCCAGCCAGATGAGGCTCTAATGCAGGGTGCTCAATTAATATCTCAACAAGTTGATGTATTGGTAGATAAAGAAGATGTTTCAGAGTTTACTGTAACTCCTGCAGCACCTCCATTACCAGATCCAACTTTATTACAACCAGTTGATGATCTTGAGTTAACTGTTCGCTCAGCAAATTGCTTAAAGGCTGAACAAGTTCAATATATAGGCGACTTAGTACAACGTACTGAAGTTGAGTTGTTAAAGACACCAAATCTTGGTAAGAAGTCATTAACTGAAATTAAAGACGTTCTTGCTCAAAGAGGATTATCTTTAGGTATGCGTATTGCAAATTGGCCACCGCCACATTTACGTACACCTAGATAAATAACTGTAACAGGAAGGAATTTGATATGCGTCATCGTTTAAGCGGCCGTCACTTAGGTCGTACCTCTGCACACCGCGCTGCGCTATATCGCAATCTTGCAAATGCACTAGTTACTCATGAGTGCATTAAAACAACTTTGCCAAAGGCAAAGGAATTACGTCGCTTTGTTGAGCGTTTAATTACTATCGCTAAAGTAGACACAACTGCAAATCGTCGTTTAGCATTTGCACGTCTTCGTGATAAAGCTGTAGTTGAAAAACTATTTGATCAAATAGGTAAATTATCTGCAAATCGTAATGGTGGTTACACACGTATTCTAAAGTGTGGTTTCCGTTCAGGCGATCAAGCACCTATGGCTTACATCATGTTAGTTGATCGTCCAGAAAAACAAGACGATCAAGAAGCTAAGTAATTTATAATATAGTTTATATGGGTACTACTAGTAGTACCCTTTAACTATTTATATCTATTAAGAATTTTTAAGAGGGTGACATCTTGGATCAACTAACCGATTTTCAAACACCAAATATCAAAGAAGTAATACCTCTAGGTCAAAATTCATCAAGAGTTATTTTAGAGCCTTTTAATCAACATTATGCTCAAGTACTAGGAACTGCATTACGTAGAATTTTATTATCTTCAATTCCTGGCTATGCTGTAACTCAAGTTGAAATTGATGGTGCTGTTCATGAGTATTGTGCTATTGAAGGTGTTCAAGAAGATATTCTTTTAATTTTAATGAACATCAAAGAAATAGCTGTATATTCTGAATCATATCAACAACATGAAGTTGTTCTAGAAATAAATAAAACTGGTGTAGGTCCTGTTGTAGCAGGTGACATTATATGCCCTTCTGGTATAGAAATTAAGAATCCTGACTTAGTTTTATGCCATGTAACTGATCCAAAGATTACTTTTAAGGTGCGTCTACATATTACTCGTGGTAGAGGATATGTTCCAGCTTCAAGTAGTGCTTATATTGAAGGTGTAAATGATAGATATATTGGTCGTCTACAATTAGATGCTTCTTATTGTCCTATTTTAAATGTAGCTGTAAGAACTGAAGCAATTAACTCTGAAACAGAGAGATTAATGCTAGATATTGTTACAAATGGAACAATATCTCCATCAGATGCTGTAAAAAATGCAGCAACAATTTTTGCAGATCAATTAAATTCATTTATGGATATAAAGAACTCTGTTGCACCTTCTGATGATTCTGCTTTCAGACCTTTAATTGATCCTAAGTTAATTTGTCCTGTTGAAGATTTAGATCTAACTGTTCGTTCAGCAAATTGCTTGAAGACAGAGGGAATTAAATTTATTGGAGACCTAGTTCAAAAGACTGAAGTTGAACTATTAAAGACTCCAAACTTAGGTAAGAAATCATTAACAGAAATTAAAGATGTTCTTGCAGAAAGAGGTCTAACTCTAGGTATGAGACTTGAGCATTGGCCACCAACTGATTTAGATATATCTAATTAATTTTTTATAAAAGAGGTCATATAATGTGACCTCTTTTTATTTGTAATGAGGTTTTTATGTATACTCCATATGACTTAGAAAATATGAGTGATGAAGAGTTTGATCAATTATCTGATGAAGTTCTTGATATAATAAAAGAAACAATGACAATTGAAGTTTCAGAAGACTTTATTGAAAGATATAATTTTTTATATGAACAAGGTAAAGAATTTATAACTTCTTTTGCTAAAGTTGATAAAAATCTTTGGGAAGATTTTTTTCTTTCTATTGATCTAGATGAAGGTCAGACAATAGAAAATGATTTTATTCAAGCTACTTATTTCGCTTGTATGACTGATGTAAATGAAATAGTTGATTTTAATGATACTAATAATGATTTATTAGCTATTGCATACGTGTTAATATGTAAATCAGATAAATCAAAATGTTCAATTATTTATTGTGATATCTCTTAAGGCATACTTATGATTTTGGAACCTCCTTTTGAATTACCACCTTTGTTAGTTAATAAAAGCCAAAAAGGTGTTTATCATGTGTATAGATATAAGAATAAATGGAATTCTGAAAAACAACGCTCCCAAAGAGTAAGTTCTAAACTTGTAGGTCATATAACAGGTGGAGCAAAAGAAGGTTTAGTTGAATTTACCGATGATTTTATAAACGAATTTCCTCAACTTAAGGATTATGATGTTTATAAAAAAGGTAGAAAATTCTTATTTGATAAAAAAGTCAAAGATGAAGTTTCTATTGATGTAAATATAGATAATATAAAACACTTTGGTGCGTATTACGCTATTAAGACCTCTCTTTTAAAAAGTAATATTAATAAGATTTTAAAAGAGAAGTTTGCTAAAGATAATAATTATTTATTTACCATTATTTTCTATCTTATTATGTCAAAGGATAGCAATATTGATTTTGCAACTTTTGCAAAAGAAAATTGCCCTATTAATTCTTATGACTTGTCTGATAATTATCTAAACACTCTTCTTGAATCTTTACAAGATACAACAATTGAAGATTTCTTCAATTCTCTTGAGGAAAGTCTCTACTCATCTAAAGATGAAACAAAAGAACAAATTCTTCAGGATATGATTGATAAAGTTACTAGTCTAGAAATCGATACAAAAGAAATCGATGACTTTATTAATGACAAACAACCTAAAGAACAAAAAGAACAATCAAATGAAGATCAAGAGGAGAATAAACATCAAGAAGATCTCTTATCACCTGATTTAGTAGATAAAAATATTTCTACTATGGCTGAGATTAAAGATCATATAGATGAAGACAATGATCTTGAAGTAAATACTATTTTTCCAAACTTTTCACACAATAGTAATAATAATTCTTCTTCAAATAATGTCATTATGTCAGATGATGTTATTAAAAAAGAATTATTAAATGAATTTGTGTCTAATGATGATGAATTCTTTTTAACTTCAGATATAGTTTCATCTAATCCAACTACAATAACTAAAGATGAAGTTTTAGCTATTCAAAAAAATAAAGAGTTAGAAAAACAAAATCTTGATCCTGAAAATAAAGTTTCTTCTTTATATGATGTTAGTTCAGAAATAAATAAATCATCTAATGAAAATGATTTATTTGAGATCCCTCCAATGCCTTTAACTAATGATTTAGAAGATATAAATAATAATGTTGATGATATTATGTCTTCTTTATCAAGTGATATCGAAGAACATTTATCTTCTGTTGATAATATTGAAGATTTATTGCTAGAGAATAATTCTGAAAGTGATGCTGTTAAACAGCAAAACATCGCTAATAATAAGTCAGATGATTTATTTACAGCTCAAGAAAATTTAGAAAAAACATCTATTTTAGATGAACAAAAAATAGATAATTCTACTGATTTAAAAATAGATCAGTCTTTAGATAATATATCTAGTTTAGATGATAAAGATGCTTTATTAAATGAAGAAAAAGATGGTATACATCTATCTTCTTTAACTGATAACTCTGTAGATACACCTATAGATGATTTATTTACAGTAAATGATAATGTAAATAATTTATCTATATTAGATGAAGATAAATTAGATGTAGACAAAACAATAAAAGAAGAATACTTAGTAGAAGAAACTCCATCAAAAGTATTAGCAGATGAACTACTATCATCATTAGAAGCATCACAAGAAGAGGCTAAAGGTAATCTATTAGAACCTACAGAAGAAGTAGCAGAAGATGTATCTTTAGTTGAGGAAGTTCCAAAAGAAGAATCACTAGATGAACTACTATCAACATTAGATTCAACACAAGAGGAAGCTAAAGATAATCTACTAGATGCAGTAGAAGAAGTGGCTCCAATTGAATCTTTAGTAGAAGAATCAGCAAAAGAACCACTATCAGCATTAGAAACAGAAGAAACTGCAGAAGATCTATTCAAAGCAGAAGAAGTAGCTAAAGATAATGCTGTAGTTGATGAAGCTCCAAAAGAAGATTCAGTAGATGAACTGCTATCAACATTAGACTCAACACAAGAAGAGACTAAAGATAATCAATTAGATGCTGTAGAAGAAGTTGCTCCAGTTGAATCTTTAGTAGAAGAATCAGTAAAAGAACCATTATCATCATTAGAAACAGAAGAAGCTGCAGAAGATCTATTCAAAGCAGAAGAAGTGGTTGAAGATAATGCTGTAGTTGATGAAACTCCAAAAGATGAGTTAGTAGAAGAAGTACTACCATCATTAGACTCAACACAAGATGAAGCTAAAGACAATCTATTAGATGCTGTAGAAGAAGTCACTCAAGATGAATATCATATTGAGGAAACTCCATCAAAAGTATTAGCAGATGAGCTTTTATCAGCATTAGAAGCATCACAAGAAAGATCTAATGGAGATCTATTAGACACTACAGAGAAAGTATCTCAAGATGAACATATAGCTACAGATGATTTATTAAATTCAAATGAAGATGAAAAATCTGAAACTGAATCTGCATCAAATATAGCTATTCAAGATATTTCAATGGAAGATTCTAATAGTGCAAATACAGATTTATTAGAATCAACAGAAAATGTTGAAAATTCTTCTAAAGAAGATTTACAAAATGAAGATCTTTCTTATTTAACTGCAGAAAATGATCTAACTAAAGAAAATACTTTAGTTTCTAACGAAAATGTTTCTTTGGAGAATGATTCATTAAATAATAGTTTATATATAGATACCAATGAAGATAATGGTGTTGATTTAATATCTAATCATTTAGATGATGAAATTAAACAAATAAAAGAAACTGAAGAACCTGAAAACTCTTCTATCTTTATTCCAAAAAATAATGAATCAGATGAAGAAGATCTATCTAATAATATAGAAAAATTATCTAATGATGAACACTCTATCAATATCTTAGGAGTTGATGATGTAAATAGATCATCTTTAGTTATTAATGAGGCTATATCTGAAGTTGAAGATACAAATGCTAATGTACCAAAATTAGATAAGTCAAATGTAAAATACAATATCTATGAATTTAGAGTTGAACCTAAGAATTTATTAAATATAAATAATAGATATGGTACACGCTCTAGATTATTCTTTGCTATTGCTGTAAATAGAGAAACAAATTCTATAGATGCAATGCTCTCTTATAAGGGTAGAGATCTTAATAATGTAGTTGAAAAATTTTCAGATATGTTAATGGTATCTAGTGAAAATATTAACTATATTTTAGATGATGTAAGTACATGGTCTGAAGTTGAAAATCTTTGTAGAAATAGCAAAGTTAACTTTATAGTTCCTATGTATAAATTTAGTAAGGAAGAAATTTCAAATACAGATTTAATTAACTATCTTGAATCTGATTCTTGTTTTAAAAAGGATATTAATAAAAATGTTTTAACCTTTACTCAAGAGTTAGATAGTTCTAATTCTAACTTTATACATAAAGATTTAATCTATTATTATATTTATGATAAAGATTCATATAATACTTATAAAGAACTATTTTCAGATGATGAATCTTTAAGTATTGCAAAAGCATCTTATAAGATATTAAGTTCTTATGAGCAAGATTATAAATCTGTCATAAAACTTATAGAAGATAAAGACTTTATGAAAGAATTTGTTAATAAATCATTTAATACTCTAAATGATGTTACTGACAATTTAAAAAATCTAAATGCTAAATTCTTTATAATTTACTTAGCTTTATCTCTTATATTATTTATGAAAGATAGATTTGTAAGTAATGAATTATTTAATAAGATTAATACTAAAAATAAATCAGACTTTAAGATTCTTTTAGACTCTTTATTATCACTTAACTCTATTTATACAAGTGATGTAAATGGTTCAAAACAAATCTTAAATAAGACATCAGTAGATGAACTTATTATAAAGATTTTTGATTTACATATTTTTAAGTAAAAAATTCAAATTACTAGAAAGTAAAAAAGCATAACTTCTACAGTTATGCTTTTTTCTTTTAAGGATTTATTGTTATTGGTGTACCAGGATCAACTAAAGAAATTATTTCATCCATCTCATTATTTAAAACAGCAATACATCCATTAGTCCAATTACTTCTTTGCACAGAATCATGATATTCACTATTATTTGGTGGTTGACCATGAATCATAATTAATCCACCAGGTCTTTTACCTAATCTTCTTGCATTTATAATATCTTGCTCATTTGGATAGGAAATATGAAAAGCTCTATAATAAAAAGAATTTTCTTTTATATAGTCTAAGGTATAAGTTCCTTCAGGAGTTCTTTTATCACCTTCATATTGTTTATGTCCCAAAGGTCTATCAGAGAGGGCTATCCAATATTTTCTAACAACTTTACCATTTTTTAATAAAATCATTTGATAATGAGATTTATTTACAATCACATGATCTACTAGTTTTTTAGGTAGAGTATAACCTCTTTGAAAGATAGGTAAATTGGTAAATTTGCCTAATTTTTTATAATCAAACTCAGGGTCATATGTAACATTTTCAATAATGGCATTATTTAATAATGTTTGATAATCTTGAGATATATTTTTTGACCATGAAAGAGAAGAAAAAGAGAATATTATTAAAAATAATAAAAAATTAAATATTTTCATTTTTTTCCATTTAAAAGAAATGTATAAAAATAATGTTAAAATAACATGTATAAACACTATTATATATCAAGTTAAAGTATAGTATCTTAAAAGTATGAATAACGATAATAAAAATTTAAGTTTAGAGGGCATTGAGCAAATGCCTTTATTTAATTATGCAGAGTCTGCATATTTAAATTATTCAATGAATGTAATAAGAGATAGAGCCTTACCTTCAGTAACAGATGGATTAAAACCTGTACAAAGAAGAATTGTTTATGCAATGGCTAAACTTGGAATTACGCCAAAATCAAAACATGTAAAATCAGCAAGAACAGTAGGTGAGGTTTTAGGTAAATTTCACCCTCATGGTGATAGTGCTTGTTATGAAGCTATGGTTTTAATGGCACAGCCTTTTTCTTATAGATATCCTTTAATTGATGGTCAGGGAAATTGGGGTGATGTTGAAGAACCAAAGTCTTATGCTGCTATGCGTTATACAGAATCAAGACTTGCTAGTTTTTCAGATGTAATTTTAGAAGATTTAAACACAGGATGTGTTGAATATATTCCAAATTTTGATGGTACAACTGTAGAACCTATAGCATTACCTGCACGTCTTCCTACTATTTTATTAAATGGTACAACAGGTATTGCTGTTGGTATGGCAACAGATATTCCTCCTCATAATTTAAAAGAGGTAGGACTTGCAGCTATTAAACTTATAGAAAATAAAGATACAACTGTAAAAGAGTTAATGGAAATAGTACAAGGACCTGATTATCCTTGTGGTGCAGAAATTATTACTCCAAAAGATGATCTTTTAAAAATCTATGAAACAGGTAGGGGTATTATTAGACAAAGAGCTGTCTATGAAGTCGAAAAAGATGGTATTGTAATTAAAGCTTTACCGTATCAAGTATCTTGTGGAAGTATTGAAAAACAAATTTCTGATTTAATTTCAAAGAAAAAACTTCCTATGGTATCTGATTTAATTAATGCATCTGACCATAAAAATCTTTGTAGATTAATTATTGTTCCAAAATCAAATAGAGTTGATATTGATTCTTTAATGAGTCACTTATTTGCTTTAACTGATTTAGAAAAGACTTATAAAGTAAATTTAAATATCCTAGGTTTAGATGGAAAACCTCAAGTAAAAGATCTCCGTACAATTTTACTTGAATGGATAGAATTTAGAGTTAATACTGTAAAAAGACGTTTAAATTATAGATTAGATGCTGTTAATAAACGTTTACATCTTTTAGATGGTCTTTTAATAGCTTTTTTAAATTTAGATGAAGTTATTAGAATAATTAGAGAAGAAGACGATCCTAAAAAGATTTTACAAGAAAAGTTTGATTTATCTGATTTACAAGTTGACTATATTTTAGAAACAAAACTTCGTCAATTAGCAAGACTTGAAGAAATTAAGATAAAAGATGAACAAAAGAAACTCTTAACTGAAAAAGGTAAGCTTGAGGGCTTATTAGGTTCTGATTTAAAGTTAAAGAACTTTATTAAAAAGGAAATTAATACAGATATATCATCTTATGAAGATGAAAGACACTGTAGCATTATTGAAAGAGAAGAAGCTAAAGAGATATCTGAAGATAGTTTAGTTCCAAGTACTACTATGACCATTATCTTATCTAAGATGGGTTGGGTACGTGCAGCAACAGGTGCTGATATTGATGCTAAAGCTATGACTTATAGAAGTGGTGATGATTTCTTATCTCAAGCTACAGGAAAATCTAATGGTCAGGCTGTATTTATCACAAATTTAGGTCGAGCCTATACTGTAGATGTTAAAGATTTACCATCAGCTCGTGGTCAAGGTGAACCTTTAACTTCAAAAGCTGCTCTATCAGCAGGAGAATATGCTCAATATGTATTATGTGGTAATGAAAATGATCATTTCCTTATGCATACATCAAAGGCAGTAGGTTTTATTTGTAAGTATACAGATTTAATAAGTCGTAATAAGTCAGGACGTGCTGTAGTAACTTTAGATGATGATGCTACTATTTTAAAACCAATATTAATCAATAATATTGAAGAGGATTTAATAGCTGTTGTTTCAAAACAAGGTAAGTTATTAATTTATAATCTAAATGAGTTACCTGTATTAGTAAAGGGTAAGGGTGTTAAGATGATAAATATAGCATCCTCAAAACTTATTATAGGTTTAGATGCTCTAGCTTGTGCTGCTATTCTTCCTAAAAATAGTAAGATTATTATACATGCAGGTAAGAGAATCTTTAATATAAATAAAGACGATATATTAAATAATGTTCAAACAAGAACAAGATGTGGTACTACATTACCTCAAGGTCTACAAAAGGTAGATTTTATTGAGGTTGTTACTGATAAAAAAGAAGAAATTGAAGATAACTCTATAAATGATTTTGTTTTAGAGTAAAAATTTTAACTTATTCTTAATAAAGAAAGGACCTTTTTAGGTCTTTTCTTTTATAAGAGAAAATACTTTTACATACATATATAAAAATTTGTATTTTATTTTTATTTTTCTTAATTTTAAAACAAATATTTAAAAAAATAATTTTTGTACAGAAAATCATACTTTATTGTTTATTATGAATTTCAAGTATTTTATTTCAATATAAGATATTTTTTATTTTAAATTAGTTAATTAACTTTACTAATAAGTATGTAATATTTGTGCTTTCTTTTAATCTAAATAAGAAAATTGTCTATTTATTTTATTAGAAATACTGTTTTGTGTTATATTTATATTAACATTATGATCTACTAGGAGATTTTTATGTTTTCTTTGTTTTCACTAAAAAAATATTTAATACTGTGTACCTCTATTTTTATTATGACAAATACAGCTTTTAGTTATGATGATACATATATTAGAGATTATTCATATAAGGATGCTTTAAAAGGTGTAACTTTAAAAATAGGAGCATCTTCTTTCCCTCCTTTTGTTATAGTAGATGAGGAAAAATATACACATCCATCAGGTCTTGAAATAGATATTTTAAATGAAGTACAAAAAAGATTAGGTTATACACTTCATAATAATAGATATATTTTTTCTTCTTCTGATTTTCTTTTAAAATCATGTGCATCTGGTGAAACAGATATTATTATTGCTGGATTTTCTTTAACTAAAGAAAGATTAAAAAACTTTCAATTTTCTCCATCTTTTTATCAATCATCACAAGCTGTGGTAACAAAAGATATAAATAAAGATAAAGTAAAATCATTTAAAGATTTAAATAATAAGACTTTATCTGCAGAACTTGGTTTAGATATAGCTTCTTGGTTTAAAGATGAGGGCATATCTGTAAAAGTAAAAGAATATGAAACAAACTTTATGTCTTATTATGGTATAGCTAAAGATGAGGCTTTTGCTACTGTTATAGATACTCCAAATGCTTTATATTATATAAAACAATGGCCTCAATCTAATTTAGCTATAGCTTTTACTACTAATGAAGATAATGAAGAATCAAAAATAGGCTTTCTTTATAAAAAAGATTTTAAATATGCACCATATTTTAATCTAGCAATAAATGATATGTTAAAAGATGGAACTATAGATAAAATTATTGATAAATACTTAAAATAACATTAACTTCATATATAAAAAAACATCATAAATTATTACACAAATCTCTTTTATAAATATCTTTTTATAAAAGATCTTTGTGTAATTTTTTTATAAAAAAAAACAATAAATATAATCCTTATATAAGAATATTTATTTGTAAATTAATGTTTTTATAAAATCTACAATAGCTCTTTTATAGAAAAATATGCTAAAAACTATTAATAAATACATATATTAAAAAAACAAGAGAGTATAATTTCAAAAGATTAAAATTATTATTTAGGGGTTTACAATGTTAAATTTAACCAAAAAAATTAAGTTAGCTTTTACATTATTTGTTTTTTATCTGACACCAAATCTTGCATTTAGTGATGAATTTAGCTCTGTAGATAATAGTAGCTATACTAATGTAGATTATAAAAATGCACTAAAGGGTGTAGTTTTAAAAATAGGTGCAGCACCTTTTCCTCCTTTTGTTACTGTAAGTGAAGGTGCATATAAGGATCCTTGTGGTATTGAAATTGAAATATTAAACGAATTACAAAAGAGATTAGGATATTCTCTTGATAAAAATAAGTACATTTTTGCACCATCTGATTTTGTTCTTAGTGCAGGTCATAATGGAACTATAGATATTATGTTAGGTGGTTTATCCTTAACTAAAGAAAGATTAAAAATATATCCAACATCACCTGCTTATTATCAATCATCACAAGCTATTGTAACTAGAGCATCTGATGCTGATCATATTAAAAGTTTTGATGATTTAAATGGTAAAACTTTAGCTACAGAAATGGGTATTGATATTAGAAGTTGGCTTGATGGTTCTAATGCTCATGTAAAAATAAAAGAGTATGCAACTAACTTTATGACTTATTATGCCATATCAAAAGGCGATGCTGATGCTACTATTATTGATACACCAAATGCTCTTTTTTACTCTAATAAATGGGATTTTGGTAATTTAAAAATAGCATTTATAACTAATGTAGGTAATGAAGATTCTAATGTTGGATTAATTTATAAAAGAGGCTTTAAATATACAAAGTATTTTAATGCAGCTCTTAAAGATATGTTAGCAGATGGTACTGTACAAAAAATTATAGATAAATATACCAAAGATTAATTAGATCTTTTAAATATTTTCTAATATTAAAGTAGTGAGCTTTAGCCCCACTACTTTAATTATAAATTTACTTATTTACTACTAAGATTTGCTTCATTTAAATTATTTCTATGCCAATTTTCAAGAACCTCAAAATGTTGAGTTTTTTTAATAATATTCTTAATTAAAATATCCAGATCTTTATTTTCAGAATAATCAGCACAAGCAAAATATCTAATTCTTTCTTCCTTTATCATCTTAAATACTTTTTCTGTATTATTATGTTCAGGATTATAAACTCCAATAGAGTGTCCACCATGTGAATTAACAAGTTTCATACATGGTATGTCTGTTTCACTATCTCCTATATAAACTATATTTCTAAAAGGAGCATGAAAATCACCTTTTGGGAAATACTCATTTACTTTTTTATCATTAACACCTAATGTTCCTTTTTCAACTCTAAATAAAAATTGAGTTTTATTAGTGTAATTTATAGCTTGAGCTGGCCATATAGCAATACCATTGTCATCATATAAAAAGGAACTTGCATAAATGGCTTTAAAGACATGAGATATGGAACTACCTTCTATCATTTCTTTAAGTCCTGATGAAATAATGTAATGCTCAACTGTCACACCATGTTCTTTACCATAAGCATTAATTCTATCAAACCAAGTTTCAACACCTTTAAATAGGGTAATTTTTGAGCCATATTCTTTAAGCTTATCTTTGCTTACAAAAAACTTACCATAAGCTTTTTTTACCATAAGATACATATAAGCTAGATTTGTATCCATGTCATTTTCATTTGCAAGTATATTTGCCTCTTCCCAAAAAGCATTAACATTATTTTCACCTAAAGATTGTATATATCCTTGTGCCTGCATATCATCAGGAGTTAATGTTTTATCAAAGTCATAACAAATAGCAAGAATTGGATTTGTATCTTCCATAATATCCTAAACCTTTTAATATAAAAAAAGCACCTTAAAAAGTGCTTTTTAATATATATTAAATAATTATCCAAAATAGAGTAAATATGTTTCTAAAAAGACTATCTAAAGCATAAAGAGCTAATAGTACAATCATTAAAGAAATATCTATCATACCAATAGGTGGAATAATTCTTTGCACAGGACCTATTATAGGTTGAGTTAGTGTTGATGTGTAATAACTAATCTCACGTGTTGCAGGTAACCATGAACATAAAGCTTGAATTAACATTAATGTCACAAGTAAGTAACCAAAACACTTAACTGCCATTAAAAAGCCCTCTAAAATACCAAAGGCAATTTGATTACCAACACCTATAGGGGCTAATAATAAAAATCCTACCCAAAAGACAATAGATATAATTAAAGCTACAAAAATAGGAGCTAGATTTACACTCTTTATCTTAACTGCATTAATGCCTGGAATGTTATAGATAAAGTTAGTAAAAGATCTCACACCATTTGAAAAAGGATGGTAGCTATAATTGCTAGAAAGATCTATTAAAAATCTAAGTAAAAAGAGAATAACAACTGCTTCTGCTAAATAAATAAAAAGACTTAATGTGCCTAACATAAAATATATCCTAAAAATCCTAGAAATTAACTTCTAAACATTTGTTCAATTTCATTTGTTCTTTTTAATGTTGCCTCTATAGTTTTATCAACCATAGTTTCAAAATTAAACTCAGTCATAATATTAAGACCTGCCTGAGTAGTACCACCTTTTGAGGTTACTTCCTCTCTTAATTTAGAAATTGGTGTGTCTTGATTTTGAATTACCATAGATGTAGTTCCAAGCATAACTTGTTCTACCATCTTACGTGCTTGCTCTTCACTAAAACCATATTTTACAGCTTGATCAGAGAGAGCTTCCATAAATCTATAAATAAATGCAGGTGCAGAGCCACAAACACCTGCAATAACATTAATATCTTGTTCTTTTTGCAAGAATATATTGTTACCAAGAGGAGATAATATATTAGTTATAATTTCTTTATCACAAGATGTTGCACCTTCATATAAGAAAATACCACAAGTGCCTAAACCAATTTTAGCAGGGGTATTTGGCATGATACGTATAATTCTATTATTTTGAAGATATTTCTCTATCTCCTTACAAGAAAATGCAGCAGCCATAGATACAATTAAGCATTTCTTTGCATTTTCAGAACCTTGTGATAATTCTGTTAATACATCAGGTAGTACTTGAGGTTTTACACCTAAAAATAAAACATCACAATTTTCTGCAACTTCAATATTATTTGTACATAAAGTATGACAAACATCTTTAAATTGCTCACATTTAATAGGGTGAGGAGTTGCAATTAAAATCTCTAAGTCTTTATTATTTGTAGATAAAATGCCATTTATTATGCAAGATGACATATTACCACCACCAATAAAACCAATTTTCATATATATTTAATCCCTCTTATATTCTCTTTGACCAAAAATTGCAGTACCAATTCTTACTTCTGTACTACCATTTTCTATTGCGATGTCCATATCATGAGTCATACCAAGTGATAATATATTAAAATCTTTTATATTGCTTGAATATAAGTCAAAAACACGTTTAAATTTAGAAAATTCTTCTTTTAATATAAATTCATCACTTGTATTTAAACCAATGGCCATAAGACCACGTAATCTTAAATTTTTAAGTTTTAAGATCTCATTTATAAGTGCATCTATATCTTCGTAACTACAACCTGATTTTTGCTCTTCATTTGATATATTAACCTGAATTAATACATCAAGAGCTCCAAGTTTTGTATCCCTTAATTCATTTAGCTTTATAGCTGTCTTTATTTTATCAATAGATTCTACCATTGACGCAGAATTTGCTATTAATTTTATTTTATTGCTTTGAATTGGTCCTATAAAATGCCAAATTATATCTTTATAGCCTTTAGCATTTAATAATTCAACTTTATCAAACATTTCTTTAGCGTAATTTTCGCCAAAATGTCTTTGACCATTATCATAAGCTTCAATAATAGCCTCTATTGGTTTAGTTTTAGAAACACATAAAAGATTAATATTATCATCTCTTTTATATTGTTCCTTTAAATCAGCTATCTTCCTTAAGATAGTATTAATATTGTTAGATATATTAGTATCCATGATAAAAATTGTCTTAAAAAAAATCTATAATATGAAGTATTATAACGTTTATTTTGTAATTTAGTTAATTGTAGGATATTTCATGTTTGCAATAGATCCAAAAGATTGTACAAATTGTGGTGAATGTGTAAAGGCATGTCCTTGCGATGCAATTGTTGAAGAAAATGGAACACATAAAATTATTGACTCATTATGTGTAGAATGTGGTGGTTGTCTTGATGTTTGTGAGTTTGGTGCAGTCTTTGAAGGAACTTTAGAAGAGATAAAAAATGTTATTTATGTTGAATAAATAATTTCTTATTTTTACAAAACATCAAAATAAAAACTCCATTAACTTTTGATAATTAATGGAGTTTTGTTTTTTACTTAACAGTTAGAACATCACCTGTATCTAAATTTTTTATCTTCACATCTAATTGATTAAATGGAATTTCTATATTTTCTTTAGCAAAGCGTTTTAATGTCTGTTCACTTAGGTAATCAAAAGTATTTTTTCTATTACCAATTTCATTTACAAACACTTCACACATAATAGTTACACTACTTGCATCTAAACTCTTTATATATATGCGAGGTGGTTTATCATGACTTAGATATTTACAGCTTTTTACAATTGATTTTAAGATACCCTTAGCTTTAGTTGGATCTGCATCATAGGCAATACCTACAGCAAATTCAATCATAGTAATAGTATTAGATAAAGACCAATTAGTTAAAGCTGAAGTAATAAATTCCTTATTTGGAATTACAACTTCCTTATTATCAAAAGATACAATATTTGTAGCTCTAATTCTTATCTTATTTACTGTACCTGAAAGACCATTTAAAGTAACTATATCACCTACACGAATTTGTCTTTCAAATAAAATAATAAGACCTGATACAAAGTTTGCAAATATTTCTTGTAAACCAAAACCAAGACCTACAGATAAAGCAGCTACAAGCCATTGTAAATTATCCCAACTAATACCAAGAGCACTAGCAGAGAAGATAACACCTAGAGCTGTAATTATATAAGATGAGATAATTCTTACTGTATAACTTGTACTCTTATGTCCTACAGAAAATCTTAATAGGAATAAACGTTCTAAAAGAGCAGGCAAGTTTTTATTTAAAATTACAGATATACTAAAGATGATAATAGCAGTAGATAGATCTGCTAAAGTTAGCATACTTGTTATTTCATAATTACCATTTACCAATGTCTTTGAAGACCAAATTATAATGGTATCTAAATAAGATAGAACGCTAGCTAAATCTGACCATTGAATATAGAGTAAATAAGCAATAGCACAAAGAAGCATGATATTGATTAATTTAAAAGCTTTAGTATTAATTAGATCAAATTTCACGCTTTCATTCTTATTGTAATTATCGCTATTATCTTTTTTTACAATTAAATCTAAACCTTGTGATCTTAATTTATTAGAATCTTCAGCTTCTTTTTCAAGAATAGCAAGGGCTTTAAATTTAGATGTCTTTAATAATCTAATTTCAGCTACATAAAGCTCACGTTTAATTAAGTTTGAAAGTAAAACATAGAGCATACATATATAGAATGAATATGCAATTCTATTAATTAGTTTAATAGCTGTATAGTAGTAACCTAAAGATAACATTACAATTAAGGTTAAAGGTACAGCTATAGCACATAAAAGCTTTATGTAATCTATAAATAATATTTCTTCTGAATAAAACTTTTGTTTAAATGTTTTGTAAATAATACAAGTTAGATAAATACAGCAAATAAAGACAATAGTGTAACCTATATTATCTGTAGATATATATATAGGTTCTATCTCTCTAATATTTGCTATAGATAAAACAGGAATAACAGCAAACCATACTTTATCTATAAAGCTTCTTTGCATCTTTACAACAGATGGAGGTGTAGCAAAGTGTCTTTGTGATAAAGAGTTAACTTTAAATATTTCAAGGAAGTATAAAAAGACAATAACATGCAATGCAAGCATTGACATAACAATATAGTGGTTTGCTGGATTTTCAAGCACTATATATATAATAATTGAACCAAGACCTATGATGACAAAAGCTTTTGGCAATATGTAAAAGAACTTTATAAGTAGAGCAAGAGGTGTTACAAAAAATCCATCTGACACCTTATCTATACGCATAGCAAGTTTATTATCTATTCTATTTAAAGTAGGGGATAGAGAATAAAGTAACCAACCTAGTAATAAACAAGGTATAAAAAAAGGCATTAAGAATTGAGATGTTCTTATATAAAAACCTTCTGTGCCTATAGTAGAGAAGAAACTTGTTAATTGATTTTGCACTATTGGTATATAGTTTTTAACAAAATCAATACCTAAAGGTAAATTACTTGATAACCAAAATAAATGTTCATTAATTAAAGATGTAACTTTAGCTTTAATAGTTTGATATTCAGAGTATTTAAGTTTTAAATTAATAGCTAAATTTTGAGACTCTGATAAACCTAAATAAAGTTGATCATATAACTCTTTTCTATGTTTAATAATAGATATAAGTTCTTCTCTATGAGGTTTAAGATTAGGATTCTTTTTTATATAGTTATCAATATAAAGATTTACATCAAAAATAGCATCTCTATAACTTCTAAGATCATACATCCATATATTTAAATTAGGGATGAGCTCATCTAAGTTAAATGAAATAGCAACAGATGGAATCTCACTTTGTTGTCTATTTAAAAGACGAGATAAAATCAAACTTCCTTTTAATTGAGTTAGTTGATCAGATAAGTTTTTTTCAATTTGCTTTACAGAAGAGAGGGCATTTTCAACCTCTAATACTTCTTGAGACATTCTGCTATTTCTTTTTAGGTTATTGTCAATATTAGCAATAATCTCTTTATTTTTTTTGATCTCTTTTTCAAGCTCAGGAATTTCTTTAACCTTACTATTTGATAAGTTGACATCAATTTCAAGTTTTGATGCTACTTTTTCATTTAAATAAGATTGTATTTTTCTTATATATTCATTAAGCCATCTAGTTTCAAGTGTATAGATCTTGACCTTGTAATTAGCAATATCAGATATAGAATTTTGATGATTTAATTGTTCTTTTAAATATTGATTTTCAAGTTCATATCTATAGTATGAAACCTTTTGTAAAAGCATATCTATACTATCATTAGTTGAGTTTATATTTGTTATTTGTAATGATAGATTATTTATAGCTGTAGTATTTTTAGATATAGTAGCTTGAGCTCTTGTAGGTAAAGATTGAATATTTACAAATTCAGCATTAGCTTTAGATAAGTTTTCTTGAGCTAATTGTTGTGAAGATGTAAGATCTGATAGTTTTTGTTTTATTTCATTATCAGAATAATCTTTAATTTCAGGTATATTATTTATATCAAACTTTGTATTAGCTTCAGTTAATTTCTTTTCAAGTATAGGGAATAAAGATGGAGCTTCTAAAACCATCTTCTCAAAGTTCTTTTTTTCATTACTTATATTATCTATTTCATTTAAAAGAGAACTTATCTGACCAATTTTATTTAACTCATTCTTTTTATCTTCATCAGATAAAGATATAGAGTCATTAATAGCTTTAACTTTATCTTTTAAATCTGTTTCTACAGATTTAACATTTATATTAAAAGTATTGTTGTTTATAAAATCTGTAGCACTTGTATCGCTTACAATATCAAGAGCAAATGCTCTATTTATAAAAATAAAAAGAAAAAATATATAGGAAAAAGAAAATATAAAGCTTAATTTTTTCATAATAAAAACCTATAACAATATGCTCAATTAATAAAATTATAGGTAGAAAGATTTATTTTGTAAAATTTCAAATATAAGTTATTAAATTATATATTAATTTTTATTAAATAATGTTAAACAACAACATAGAAAAAAGATCAATAAATGTGCAAATATGTTAAGTGAAATAAAATATTTTTTTATTAAAATGATATTTAATAGCAAGTGTTATTATTTATATTTTATATAAACAATATAATTTTATTTTTACACAAAAAGGAACAATAAAAGTGTCAAAACAATTACAAGATATTAAAAATAAAATATTAAATGGTGGATTTATAAGTAGAGATGAAGTAAATCAAATTAGAGATTTACCTTTAGATTTACTTAAAGAAAGTGCAAAAGAAATAACTAAAAAATTTTTTAGTGATAAATTTGAGCTTTGCTCTATATCTAATGGAAAATGTGGTCGTTGCACTGAAAATTGTAAGTTTTGTGCTCAAAGTAAAGCATTTAAAACAGATGTAGAGGTAACACCTTTAAAAGATGTTGATACTTTCTTAGAAGAAGCATCTTATAATGCAACACGTGGAGTACATAGATTTTCTATAGTAACATCAGGTAGAAGATTAAGTGAAAAAGATGTTGATGCTGTATGTTTAGCCTATGCTGCCATTAAAAAAACTCATAATATTGAACTTTGTGCATCTCATGGTCTTCTTAAATATGAGGATTTTGTGAAATTAAAAGAGTCTGGTGTTACTCGTATTCATAATAATTTAGAAACATCAAGAAATTTCTTTCCTAATGTTTGTACTACACATACCTTTGATGAAAAAATTGAGTCTATAAAAGCCGCTCAAAAAGCTAATCTTGATGTATGTTCAGGTGGTATTTTTGGTATGGGTGAGAGCTTTGACGATAGAATTGATATGGCATTTACCTTACAAGAATTAAATATAAAATCAGTACCTATAAATATCTTAAATCCAATTAAAGGAACTCCTTTTGAAAATCTTGATATCTTAAAAGAAGATGAGATTAAAAGAATTGTAGCAATTTATAGACATATTTTGCCAAAATCAGTTTTAAGATTAGCAGGAGGTCGCATTTTAATAAAAGATTTTGCAAATAGCTTGTATGATTATGGTATAAATGCCATGATTACAGGTGATATGCTTACAACATGTGGTCTTAGCATTCAAAGTGATATAAGCTCTGTTATTCAAAATGAAAGAAAATTATCTATTATAGATAAGTAGTTTTATCGAATAGATTAAGGAGTGTCTTATGGGGTCTAAATTAAAGGAAGTTATTAAATATTTTTTTCTTATGTTTATAACTTTTAGCTCTTTTTCAGCTCTAGCTACAAATGAAATTTATCATATTGGATGTGATATTGATTATAAGCCTTTTTCATGGTACGAAGATGGTGAATGTAAAGGTATAGAAGTTGATATCCTTAAAAATATAGCAAGAGAAGAAAATATTTCCTTTGTTTTAGTCCCTTTAAATTTTGGTGAGATTATGTCAAAACTTATTGAAAAGGAAATAGATGGAGCTATTGCCGGAATTAATCTTACAGAAGAAAGAAAACATTTCTTCGATTTTTCAGTAGGTTATTATGAATCAGGTTTATCTCTTATTATAAGAGAAGATGAAATAGTACGAAGATTAGATTCTTTGTATGGAAAACGTGCTGTTGTAAAAAAAGGTTCAACAGGTGCTTTATTTGTTGAAGATCATCTTGATGTTTTAGGTTCTAAAATTTTATATGTAACATCAAGTAGTGAAATATTTGATGCTATTAGAAATCATAAAGCAGATTACACTATAGATGATTATCCTGTTGTTAATTATCAAATTACAAATGGTATACAAAAAGGTGTAAAAATAGCTATTAAAAGTATAGCAGGATCACCTAAACATGGTTTTACTGTTTTAAAAGGAACACATAAGGAATTAATTAGATTATTTGATGAGGGACTTTATAAGATTAAAGATAATGGTATTTATGATTTAATTTTGAAAAAATATCAATAATATCTAAGTAAAAAAGATAAATAGATTTTGCTTTATCTCTTTTATTAGATACTATTAATCAATATTAGCTTTATCTTCAACTACAGTTATAGAAACATAAAAAGGTTTTGATATTTTCTTATCATCATTTTTATCAACACGTACAAGTTTAAGATCAAGTGCTGTATTAGGTGGAGTTGAGGATATAATATCAATAAGAGATCTTAAATTTATAATCTTCTTACCATTAACACCAATAATAATATCACCTACTTGTAAATCAGAGTTAGCTGCAGGACCTAGAGGATCTATATAGCCTATCTTTACACCTACAATTTTATTAGGTAGATTATGTGTGCCATCATCTGATATACCTAAGTAACCACGTATAACACGACCTTGCTTTATAATTTCATTTACTACATATACAACAAGTTTTGTAGGTACTGAAAAACCTATACCATAGATACCTGTTACATCATCATTAAAAGATGCTGTATTTACTCCAACTAAATTACCTCTAGTATTAACTAAAGCACCACCTGAATTACCTTTATTAATAGGAGCATCTGTTTGTATTAGATCTTGTAATCCCTCTCTAATATCCATTTGCTCACGTGTAAGTAAACCAGAGCCTGTTCTTGCTGTAGCTGAGATAATGCCATGTGTTACTGTTTGACCTAAATTATTAGGATTACCTATAGCTAAAACAACATCACCTACTTGTGGTACTTCATTTAAATTAATAGATATAGCTTGAAGATTGGTTGCATCTATTTTTAAAACAGCTATATCTGTTCTTCTATCATAACCAATTACAAAAGCCTGAAAGGTTTGTCCATCTTGAGCTTGTACCCAAATAGCTGTATTAGGTTCATTTACAGATGGTATAACGTGGTAATTAGTAACTATATAACCATCAGATGAAATAACCACACCTGATGCTGATGTTACTATGGATTTTATATCTCTTTTTCCAGATGAGTAATCATTATTTAGTCTTTGTACATATATATTTACAACACTAGGTGCTGCCTTTGCTACAGCATAGGAGTAACTTTGTAAATCAAAGTTTTTTGCATAAATACTTTCACCTATAGATTCACCTATATTAGGATTCAAAGCTAAAGCTGAGATACCTGCAATAATACCAGTAGCTAAAGGTGGTAATACATAGAGTAAGATTTTTCTTTTCAACATAGAAAACTCATTTGCAAAAAGTAAGAATATAATCTTAAAAGACAGTTTTTAAAAGATCATAAAAATCACACTTAAGTATAAAGCAGAATCTTTAAATTTTTCTATTACTTAAAAATAAAAATTGAAAAGTATTTATAATTTATCTATAAAAAGTTATAAATTTAAGAACAATTGTTTTATTATAGTAAATTTAATTTATTGTTATTGTTTATATTTTTACAAAATAAATATAAAAAGCATGGCTTGAGTTTTAACCATGCTTTTTTTACCTTCGTTAATAAAAATTATCTAACAGTTATAAATAAGGTTGAGTTGCCTCTTTGAATTAAGATAGCGTTAAGTTTGCCATTTGAATCTTTTAGATATTTTTGTAAATCATTTAAAGTTTTAATATTATTTCTATTAACACCTTTAATGATATCGCCTTCACGAAGACCAAATCTAGCTGCATTTGAGTTTTTATCTAGTTTTGTAATTTCAACACCTTGATCGGTATTTGAAAGTTCAGCACCTTCAAAGTATTTTGATAAAGACTTAGAGCTTTCTGCTGTTATTTGCTCTGATGCATCTAATTTAACTTTTACATTTAATTCTTTACCATCTCTAAAGATACCAAGAGTTATCTCTTTACCTACAGCTTGTGTTGCAATCTTTGCACGAAGTTCGCCAAAAGAGTTTATTTTCTTACCATCTATAGATGTAATAATATCACCTGGTTTAATACCCGCTTTTTGAGCTGCACTCTTATCTAAAACTTCATTAACAAAAGCACCTGCTGTTTGATTGTAACCAAAGTTTTTAGCTAAATCAGCAGTTAAAGCAGAGCCTGTAATACCAAGTTGACCACGTTTTACCTCACCAAATTCTTGAATTTGAGAGATAACATTTTTAACCATATTAACAGGTATAGCAAAACCAATACCTATATTGCCACCATTAGGACCTAATATAGCTGTATTAATACCAATTAATTTACCATTAAAATCTATTAATGCACCACCTGAGTTACCAGAGTTAATTGCTGCATCTGTTTGAATAAAGTTTTCAATATTTTCTATATTTAAACCTGATCTACCAAGACCTGAAATAATACCTGATGTTACAGTTTGACCTAGACCAAAAGGATTACCAATAGCTATTGCAAAATCACCAACTTCTATATTATCTGAGTCTGAAAATTCAATTGCGACCAAATCAGAGAAATCTTTTAATTGAATTAAAGCAAGGTCAGTATGTTCATCACCACCAATTACTTTACCTTCAAATTCACGGCCATCTGATAGTGCTACACGTATATCATCAGCACCATCTACTACGTGATAATTAGTAACTATATAACCTTTTTTAGCATCAACAATAACACCTGATCCTAATGCTCTAAATTCTCTTTGACGAGGCATAGAATTAAACTCAGGGAACATGAATTTAAATTCTTCAGGAATGTTAAAACTAGGACCTGCAACCTCTTTTTTACCTTTAATAGATATGTTTACAACACTAGGTAATACTTGTTTTAACATTGGAGCTAAAGATGGAACTTTACCATCTTGGCTTGCTGCAGCTATTAAAGCTGGATTTACATCAGCAATAGCTGTTTGAGCAAATAATCCTGATACAGATAAAGCAAGTGCCATTGCAGTTAGTTTAAATTTTTTAATTGTCATAGTTTATTCCTTTATATTTCAGATTGTACTTTTTTAACTTCTTCTTTTTTCTCTAAAATAGTTTTATCTTCTTCTTCCTTTAAAGATGTATCTAATTCTTCTTTTTCAAAAGAAGTAGTTGTTTCAATTTCTTGTTTAATATCTTCCTTTTCTTTTTCTAACTCCTCCTCTTTAACCAAATTATCTTTATTGTCTAAATTGTCCTTATCATCTAAAACATCTTGTTCTTCTTTTTCTTTTATATCATTAACAATGGTATTTTTTCTTAAGTCCTTTACGTTTACTTCAATATCATCATTATTTTCTTCAATAAAAGATTTTTTCTTACTATCTAAAGAATCAAGATTAGATAAATCATAGAAAATATCATCTGTATCTGTTTGACTAAATCTTTTAGAGCTATTTTGCATAAATTTTGCGTAACTTTTATAAGCTCTATCTAAAACTAAAAATTGATTTTCAGCATTAGAGAAAAATTCATTGATAATACGATGTCTAATTGCCGCATCTCTTTTTAGTTTAGTTAGTTCATCTATTAAACTATTTTTATTTGTAAATTTAGTAAGCAGAATATAGCAAATAAGACCTCCTAATAAAAAACCAATAATAAATGCAAGGGCAATAATCATTAAAGACATTTTGTATTTCCTTTATTTTATGTTCAAAACTGATTGTATATTATCAAACTTAGCAAAAATATAGGGCTATAAATACTCTTAATGAATAAAAAAATCTATTTTTGAATTTTAAAATTTAAATAAAGAAAATTATATTTTTTATAAACACATCATATTTATTAAATTTTTTATGAAAATTTATAGTTAATATATTTATTAATGTTTATTTGCTAAATATACATTTATAAAGATATAGTTTCATGTATATTTTATAAGTAAAATTTCTTAGATGTATTTAATCTTACATCTAAGAAATAATTATAGATTAATCTTTTTTATTTAAATACATTTCATATAGAAAAACATATTTTAAGAAAGTATAAATAAAAGCACTAACACCTGCTATAAGACCAGGAACTCCGTCTATAAATCCAAGTTTTATTATGTAAAGTTTAAAGAAAGAAAAAAATGGATTTACTAATATTTTAAATAAAGATGCTTTTTTACCCTTTTTATAATAGCTAAGAGCTGATAATTTAGCATATTTTATAGTTCTATTATAATGATCTTCTATATTTCTATAAGAATAGTGAACAATATGAGCTTTTAGATTAGCTGTTTTGCCATCTACTTTTAATTGTTCATGAACTACATCACCTACCCATGTAGGATTAGCAGAGCGTCTTGCTAATCTTAATCTAAAATTAGGTTGCCATGCTTTATTTAGAAGTTTGCCTAGATAATGAGTTTTTCTATTTATAAAAAAGCCATTAATATCATCTTGATTTATAGCTTCTATTATTTCCTCTTTTAATGATTGAGGCACAACTTCATCAGCATCTAAAAATAAGATGAAATCACCTGTACATAAAGAGGTAAGAAAGTTTTTTTGTTCTGAATATCCCTCAAACTCATGAAAACAAGTTTTTGCATTAAATTCATGAGCAATATCTAATGTTTTATCTTGAGATCCAGAGTCTACTACAACTATTTCATTTGCAATATCCTTTATTGCCTCAAGAGTAGGTCTTAGTCTATCTTCTTCATTTCTTGTAATTAAAGCTACAGTAAGTTTAGTCATTTTTTAAAAAGCTCTCCACTATAACATTAGCAAAAGTATTTAAAAATTCCAAAGTTACAATATCAAAAATAGGAACTTTATAATTTTCATTAGGATTATCTTTATCAGGAGATAGATATGTTGTTTTATTATTTAAAAATAACCCCCAACGTGTAGGTGACATAGTAGGTTTTAATGGATATAAACATACACATCTTTTATTTAAATTACCTGCAATATGAGATGGACCTGTAGAACCACCTACAAAAACCTTACACTTATCTATTAAAGCTGCAAGCGTAAGTATTGTGCCTTCACTTTTAAAAATATAGATATCTTGTACTTTACTTTTTATATATAAAGCTTCTTTTTCATCATTTTGAGCACAGCTTACAACTATTTTAGTAAGAGGTAATTTTTCTTTAACCTTTGTAATTACATCTATGTAATTATCAATACTTATATTTTTAGCAGAACCACCTGTAAAAGGGTGAATTAAGATAAAGTCATTTTCTTTTATATCATTATCTAAAAGAAAAGTAGCACTTTGCTTATTATCTTCATCTTTATACTTTATCTTTTCAGTTTGTATTTCATATTGATTAAATAAAGAGCTATCCACCTTTTTGATTAGATCAAGGTTATACATAGCTTCATTTTGTTTACTTAAAGAACGTTTTTGAAATACACCCTTATTATAAACAAAAAATGATTTAAGCTTAGATAAAGGACCTACTCTATATTTAATCTTTGATTGCTTGGCCAAATTTAAGGTTTTTTTATCAGAATAAAGAGCTATAAATAGATCTGCATTAATATCTTTTATCTTTTGTAAAAGCTCTTTATCATCATAAGAATCAATAGAAATAATATTATCAATACAACTTAAATTTTGTACTATAGGTGCATTATACTCACGTACTAAAGCATGTATAGTTGCATCTTTATACATATTTCTTATAGCAACAAAAGAAGGTATTGATAAAACAAGATCACCAATTTTATCTGTTCTTGATATAATTATATTTTTGGGATTTTTTATAATTGCAGACATAATATATCCTTCTTTTGCAATTTATTCTTAAAAAGTCATAGCTTTATATTAGTATATCAAAGTGTACAAATAAAAAGCTTTAAAAGCTTTTTTTAGTATAAAATAAAGAATTTATTTTAAATTTGCTAAGATCTTGTTTTTATATAGGATAAAAAAGCAAAAAAAAAGCAAAAAATACTAAAAATAAGTGTATAATATTCACGCCCCTATAATTGTGATTTGGATTCCCACCCAGAAAACAATGGCAGATATTTGTAAATACATTATCTGTTTTAGGTGAAAATTTGGACCAGTCTTTACTGGGTATAAAAGGTTTTTTAATGAGAACTTATGTAGCTAAGCCATCAACAATCAAACGTGATTGGTACGTAGTTGACGCAGATGGTCAAACTTTAGGCCGTATAGCCACTGAAATCGCTACCCGTTTACGTGGTAAGCACAAGCCAGAATACACTCCTTTCATGGATACAGGTGATTACATCATCGTTATCAATGCATCTAAGGTTAAAGTAACTGGTAACAAAGCATCAGATAAGATGTACTATCGTCACACTGGTTATCCAGGTGGTCTAAAATCAGAATCTTTTGAGAAGTTAGTAGCTCGTAAGCCAGAGCAAATTATTGAAACTGCTGTACGTGGTATGCTTCCAAAGGGTCCTTTAGGCCGTGCAATGTTCCGCAAACTAAAAGTATATGCTGGTGAGACACATAATCATGCTGCTCAACAGCCACAAGAACTAAAGTTTTAAAGGAGCAATAGCAAATGGCAGCAAATCAGTTTTACGGTACAGGTCGTCGTAAGAGCTCAACAGCTCGTGTATTCTTAAAGAAGGGTACAGGTGAGATTTCTATTAACGGCCGTTCATTAGAGCAATATTTTGGTCGTCCAACAGCAAGAATGGTTGTAGCACAACCATTAGAGTTATTAGATGTTGTTGGTCAGTTTGATCTATACATCACTGTAGTTGGTGGTGGTATTTCTGGTCAAGCAGGTGCTATTCGTCACGGTATTACACGTGCTCTTATGCAATATGATGAGACTTTCCGTCCAGCATTACGTAAGGCAGGCTTCGTAACACGTGATGCACGTTCTGTAGAGCGTAAGAAGGTTGGTCTTCACAAAGCACGTAAACGCCCACAATACTCAAAGCGTTAATATCAGTTTTTATATCGTATTTCCAAAAACCGGCTTATATGCCGGTTTTTTTATTTATAGCTATAAATAAAGTACAATAGAATAAATATTTATAATATAATCAATATAAGAATTAAAAAAGCAGGTATACAAGGAGTTAAAGATGTTAATTAGAAATAGTAAAACCTTAAGACCATATCTTTTCCGTGCTTTTTATGAATGGTTTATAGATAGTAATATTACTCTTCATATAGTTGTAAAATTAGATGAGGGAGTACAAGTACCTGTAAAGTTCAAGGGTCAAACAATAATAACTCTTTCATTAACACCATCTGCTATTAGAAATTTTGAAATAGGTGATGAAGATATTTCTTTTAATACTAAATTTTCAGGTGTAGATGAATTTATTGTAATTCCTTATACTGCAATGCTTAATTTTATAGATGTTGAAGATCAAATAGTTTTCCCTCTTCGTGAAATATTAACACAAGAGCTTCCATCTGATTATTTTACAGATGAAGATGAAGAGAAAAAAGAAGAAAGTGAAGATGATCTATTCTCAACTGTAGAAGATGTTATTGAAGTAAAAGATAATAGTACAGTTAAAGATTTATCTGCTATCAAGGACAATAAAGAAGATAGTGAAGATAAAGCAGATGACAAGGATGATGATTTATTTAGCTTTGTTAAAACTGATAAATAAAGTTTAAAAACAAATAAGTAAAAAGGCATAATTTTAAATTATGCCTTTTTATTTTATTAGAATCTACCAATATTTGGAGCACCTATTTTTAACCACATAGGTGATCTATGTAATAAGTGATTTGAAAGTTCAATATCTCCAGATAGACCATGTAAAACATCATTACTATTGCTATCAATATTCTTAATATTAAAAGCTACATTTACAGCATCATAAGATGCAGCAAAAATTCTTTGAGATTGAGGTTTTACTTTATCCATTTCTTTTAAAAGTGCAGATTTTAATGGACTATCAGTTAAAAGATATGGCATATCTGTTATATAAGCACCATTTAATGACATTTCTAAACCAGAATTATTAAGACCTTCAAAGCTAGAATCTGACACATAAGTACTTAAATTTTTAGGTAGTTTTTCATAAACAGCTGATGCTTCTCTTGCACTACCTATAATATATACAGAATCTGCATTTGTAATATCACAAGTAGATAAAACATCTCTAGCATCTACTGCTGTATTAAAATAACAAATATTTGCTATCTTATTATTTGTTGTAAGCCATACATCAGAAAAACCTTTAATACTTTGCTTAGCTTTTTCAGAATTTGAAGCAATAATTACAGGATTTGTATGATTTTGTGAAAAGATCTTTGCTGCAACAGTCTTACCTTCATAGTCTGCACCAAGGTCAAAATAGAATATATTTTTGTTTTTAGTTTTTGGTGTATTAAAGGCAATAGCTGGAATCTTATTATTAGTATTAGCTAAAGCATCAACTTCAGGTTGTAAAATAGGACCTATAATAAATTTGGTATTATTAGCCTCAAGTTCTTTAACAATTTCATCCATGCTTAAGGTATTTGTATCATAGAACTTTACAGTTATATTTGCACGTCTATCTTGTACTGCTGATAATACACCTAGTTTTGCAACCTTACCTACGTTATTTGCAAATCTACCTGTAAGTGGAAGTAAAACAGCAACTTGATCTTTATCTTGTAATTGATAAAGAGATGATGCTTTAGTTACAGCACCATCTTCAGAAACATCATTATTATTTACATCAAGAATTTGATTGTTAATAAGATAGGTTTTAATAGGGTGGTCTTTATAAGTATCAGACCATGATTTTAATAGTTTTTCACGAAGTGCAGGTGACTTTGATTGATCTATTAAAGCATACTCTAAATAGCCTTTATCTATCTCATTATTAGTTCTACTAATAGCAAAACTTAGATCTTGTGGACCTACATCTTTTAAAAGATCAATACTTTGTTTAAGGACAAGTATTTTATCATTATCATTTACTAAATTAAATAATTCCTTTTTAGCATTAAAAGCTTGTACTAATAAAGAAGGATCTTTTGATTGTAAATAATTGCTAAAGTTTACTTTTGATAAAAGTTGATAATAGTAAATAGCAACTTGATTTTCTAAAGTTTGTTTATTTACTGTATTTAGGATTTGCGATGCAAAAAGACTGTTTTTATTTTGTTGAGCAATAGATGCTTCTAATATAATTAAATGATCATTTTGAACAGGTGTTTTTGCAGCTATTTTTAATTCTTTAATTAAAGTTAAAGCTTTATCATAATCTTTTTTAACAATGTAATATCTTGTTTTTAAGATTAAGGCATTAAACTTAGAGTCTTCTGTTACTAAGGTATCAATTTGCTCATAGTTTATATTTTTAAGATCAAGTTTATCAAAAGCTTGTTGATCTGAAATATGTTGAAGACTATCACTAGTTACAGTACATGCATTTAAAAAAGATGCTATAGCTATGGAAATTAAACTTAAACTTAGTGATTTTTTTAGATGTTTAGTATTCACAACAAAAAACCTTTACTTTAATAATTAATAAAAATAAATCATATTTTTTGCAAAAATGATATATTCTTGCTTATGTTATTATAGTTGATTGAAAGTTTTATTTTTTATAAAAGTTAAAATTAAAGCTAAATTATTTTAAATAGCTCTTTTTTTATGTGATCTCTATATTAGGTTTTACTATGTTAAAAAATGCACTTTATATTGTACCTACACCAATAGGTAATATGTCTGATATTACTTTTAGAGCAGTTGAAGTATTAAAAGCAGCAACTTTAATTGCAGCTGAAGATACAAGACACACTAAAATTTTATTAGATAATTTAGTTATTCAAAATAAGAAGTTATTATCATGTCATGATCATAATGAGGAATCTAGAGCTGAAATTATTGAAAATGAAATTAAAAATAATAATGGTATTGTAGCTTTAGTTTCTGATGCAGGTACTCCTTTAATATCAGATCCAGGTTATAGAGTTGTATCTATACTTGTAAAAAAAGGAATAGATGTAATACCACTTCCAGGACCATGTGCTGCAATTACAGCTTTATCAGCATCAGGTCTTAGTACTGATAAATTCTCTTTTAAAGGTTTTTTACCTGTTAAAGAAAAAGAGTTAAGAGAGAAAATTGAGGCATTAAAAAATGTTGATGAAACAACAGTTTTTTATGAGTCACCACGTCGTATTTTAACAACATTAAAACTTATGCAAGAAATTATTCCAAATAGAGATCTTGTTCTTGCTCGTGAAATTAGTAAAACATTTGAGACTTTTTATAGAGAAAAAGCATCTAATATGAAAGATCTTATTGCATCAAATGAAAACAATCAAAAGGGCGAGTTTGTTTTAATGGTAGGTAAGGATGAAAGTGAGGAATCTTTATTAAATGATAAAGTAAAAGAGTGTTTAAATACTTTAGCTGAATTTGTACCAACTAAACTTTTATGTGCTCAAATAGCCAATATTACAGATTGTAATAAAAATGAACTTTATCAATATATTTTAGATATAAAAAATAAGTAAAAATAAGTTAAAACGTATAATCTAATGCTAAATTAGCTTAATTTTGCTATAATATTTTAGTAAGTTGACTAGGCAATCGCTGCTTTAATTAGTGTTTTTACATACTGTTAAAGGAGAGGAAAGTCCGGGCTCCATAGGACGTAGTGCCAGGTAACACCTGGGGAGTGTGAACTCACGACAAGTGCAACAGAAAGTATACCGCTTTAGTTTTACTAGAGTAAGGGTGAAATGGTGTGGTAAGAGCACACCGCATTTATAGTAATATAAATGGCAGGGTAAACTCCACTAGGAGCAAGATCAAATAGGCCTCCATTAGGTGTGGTCCGCATCGGGGGCGGGTAGATTGCTTGAGCTAATGAGCGATTGTTAGCCTAGATGAATGATTGCCACTACTTAGGTAGAACAGAACCCGGCTTATAGGTCAACTTACCAATATGTCTATATACATAGATTTTTCTATATTTATCCTTTATTAAAAACATAAGGCACTTTATATTGTGCCTTATTTTATTTTTATAGAGAATTTTATAATATCTTCTTAATTTCTATTTTGCATGTTCTTTATCTAAATGTATCCACATACAAGGTGTCTCACCATGTTTAGATTTACCACTTGCTGATACTACTTTTTGAATATTTGCAGAACTATTAATAGCAATAATTGAGGTAATAGTTGATTTTATTTTGTTCTCAATTTCATTTAAATCAACACTTATAATAAGATCACCTTTTTTTACTCTATCACCTAATTTTATATGTGAGGTAAAACCATCACCTGCTAAATCAAGTGTACCAACACCAAAGTTAACATATATTTCAACACCAATATCAGATTTAATAGCAAAAGCTGAATTAGTACTAATAAGTCTTGTAATAATACCATCACAAGGAGCAAGTATTTTATTGCCTATAGGTAATATAGCAACACCATCTCCAACTACTTTTTCTGATATAACAACATCAGGTACTTCAGTTATAGGAACTAATGTACCTGAGATAGGAGCTAATAAAACTAAATCAGCATTTTCATCAGATGTAAATGATTGAAATAGATGTGATAAAAAAGACATTTAAACCTCTATAGTTCATAATTTAATACTTTTATTAATTCAGATAGTTCCTTAGCTGAAGAAATTTGCATTATCTTATCATAGATTTCTTTTGAAAATTCAACAGGTATACTTTGACAATATCTCTCTGTTGCAGCTCTTATTTTAGATATAGAGTAATTGTTTACAGAAATGTAACTAATACCTAATTTTAAGAACAGAGGAATTAAATCGCTACGTGTTGCAAAGTGACCTACAATACCTACACTAACATTTTCTTCAAAAGCACCTTTACATGCTATTGCTATCATTTTAGCAAGGGCAGGAGTGAAAGTTAAATCACTTTCTCGAGGTGCAGAGGCGTATTGTCCTAAGGATGAACTTCCTATTATAAACATAGAGCAATTTTGAGCAAAAGCACGTGCTGATAGTACAGCAGCAGGTGTTTCAATCATAAAAGCAGTTTCATAAGATGATCTCTTTAAACCCTCTTCATCTATACCTTTTGCACATGAACTTACAAGATCCATAAGATATTTTGCCTCTGAAATACGAGAAAGAAGAGGAAATACTATTTTTATCTTACGATTTGGGGCTGAAAGTAAAAGAGATCTAATTTCTAGAGCTAAAAGGCGTGTACCAACATTAGCTCCATAACCTTTAAGAGGTCCTTTATCATCTAAAATTAAAGGAAATACTGGTTTTTTATCATCAGAGAAATCAAATGTTCTTGCTGTAATTGGATAACCATCTGGAATTTTAGAAAAAATCTTACTAAAGACTTTAACCATTTCAGCTTCTGTTGGTTCTTTTTTATTTGATAAAAATAAAAATTCAGATCTAAGTAAACCAAGACCATGGCTATATGGCAAGATAGATTCAATAATCTCACGAGTTGCACCTATAGTTGTTGCAACTGTTACATTTAAAAGAGAATCATCTTCACAAAAGTCAGTAAAATCATTTTGTTCAGATAAAATAGATTGTTTTGTCTCTTGAGTTGGCTCAACAACAACATCACCTGAATTTGCATCAACAATAACAAGCTCACCATTTTTTATAGATAAAGCATTATCTACAGAAAATATTGATGGTATTCTTAAATCTCTTAATACAGTGCCAAGATGTGATGAAGCAGAACCATATTCTAAAACGACAGCTACAACTAAATCTGTTCTTAAACATAAGAATTTAGCAGGAGAGAGATCTTTTGCAATAATAACAGAAGGACCTGTAAGTGTAGGGAGTGTACTTTCACTTTTAGCATCTTGATTTATAGAGATAACAAATTCTTTTGCTAAATTTAAAAGTTCATTACCAAAAGCTTTTATCTCTGCATCTTCATTATGTGTATAGGTTTTTAGCTTCTCATATAAGATAGATTTAGCTGCAATATGAGCAAGACAACCATCTTCTATAAGTTTAATAATAGCAGATTTATTTTTTTCATCATTTAAAAAACCAGAAAAAGATCCAAAGAGATCACGTATTTTATCAGGAGCAGAACCTGACATTACCGAGTAAAGTCTTTTTGCAAAAAGTTCTGATGCTTTTTCATATTTACAAACTTCAGTTTTTGCATCATAGACAATACCATCAGAGATATCATCAATTTCATGTAGTTTATCTAAAATAACAGCAGTGCCTGTACCAATACCCTCTGCTGCAGTAACTCCTGATAAAGTATACATTTTAGCTACCTTTTATTTTTCTTAGTTGAACATAGTATTTTGTACCTGCACATACAGCACAAGCTGGTACAAATATGTTAACTACTGGAATAGTAATAAATAAGCATACAATAACACCAAATATAAAAGAAGGTATTCTATGATAGGATAAATCTTCTTTCATAAGGTTAAATGGTGTTTTGTTATTATCATATGCATAATCTGTATATTGTATGGTTGCCATCCATGATGTTAGCATAAACCAAAGGATAGGGAAGATTATATTTAAAACAGGGATAAAGATTACTATAAGTAATAAAAGAGCTCTAGGAATAAAATATAATTGTTTTTGTAATTCTCTTTTTAAAATACGAGGTGTATCTTTTATTACATCTAAAAAACCATCATCATTTGGTTTTTGATTAGTAAGAAGTATTTCAACTCTTTCTGCAAGAATTCCATAAAAAGGCGATGCTATTATAGTAGCTAGTGTGGAAAAGATATAACAACCACCTAATAAAATAGATATAACAGCAAAAAATACTAATATATATTTAATAAAAGCTAAAAATTCTGGAATATTATTTATTAAGGAGTCTATATAACCATCTATAAAATTAAATAAAAAATAGCCACCTAAACCTAAAAGTAATATATTTATTAAAATAGGTATAATTGTGAAATATCTACACTCTTTTGAAAAGGATAAAGATAATCCTTCTTTTAAGAATAAAATGATTTGAGCTATAGATATATCTTCTCTTACTTTTTGTTCCATAAAAACCCACTTTTATTAAAGAATAAAAATATCTTATATCAAAAAAATTTTTTTGATAAGCTTATTTGCATATTTTGCATAACTTATTAAGTATATATATTCTATATATTAGCTTTTTTTACTTAAGTAAAACATAGCAAATATAATTTTAAAATTTTTTAAATTTAAACTCTTTTTAAAATATATATTCAAAATAAGGTTGTATATAATAGAAAGGAAGTTCAAAGTAAGGAGTAACACATGTCATTTTCAGATCCAAGTGCAATTATTTTAATTGTTGGTGCTATTGCAATTTTATTATTCCTAATTCATGGTCTTTGGTTCTCTGGTAGACCTATAAATAAAAAAATAAATACTAATGATGCTAAAGAAATGGAGTTTCAAAATTTAGGTAAGGTAAGAATTGTAACTGTAGATAAGCCAACTGATGATTTTGAATTGCAAAAGGTAGAAGAAGAGCTTGATATAAAAGCAAATAATAACACTAGTGTAGATGATATAGATAATACAACTCAATATAAAGAAGAACCTTGGCAACAAAGTTATGAGATTAATTTAGTAGCTCCTTTAAATATGCCTTTTAAAGGTGAGGATATTGAGGCTATTTGTGATGAGTTTTGTATCTTAAGAGGAGATATGGATATTTTCTATGTTTATGAAAATCCTCAAACAAGAAAAGATGAAGTATTTAGAATATGCTCTTTAGAAAAACCATTTTCTTTCCCTAAAGATATGACAGCTTACACAACAACAGCTCTTGCTTTATATATGAATTTACCTGAAAAAGGAAAAGGATTTGCTTATTTTAAATCCATAAGAGTAGCTGCTAATATTTTCTTAGATAAGTTAGGTGGAGAACTTCAAGATAATTACCATAATAGAATTACAGAAGAACAATTAGATAAAATGGCAAATGACCTTCGTTTATATGATGAGTCTTAAGAGGCAAATTAAATGTATACAAAAGAAGAATACCTTTCTTTAGTTAATGATTTAAATAAATATGCAAAAGCATATTATGTAGATGATGAACTTTTAGTTCCAGACTCTTATTATGATGAGATTTTTCATAAAGTTTTAGATATAGAAAAAGAACATCCAGAGTTTATAGTAAGCACTTCCCCAACTCAAAGAGTAGGTGGTAGTGCAATAGAAAGCTTTACACAAATAGAACATAAAGTTCCTCTTTTATCTTTATCTGATATTTTTAAAGATGAGGATTTAGTTGCATTTACAGACAGAATAGATGATTTTGATACAAGTCATAATCTAGAGCTTTGTGCAGAGGTAAAGCTCGATGGTCTTGCTGTATCTTTAATTTATGAAAATGGTATTTTAATAAAAGCTGCTACTCGTGGTGATGGTCGTATAGGTGAGGATATTACTCATAATATAAGAACTATTAAAGCTATTCCTCTTGAGCTTAATAATGCACCTGCTTATTTAGACGTAAGAGGTGAAGTTTTTATGCCTCGTGATGGTTTTGAAAAGTGGAATGAACAAGCACGTGCTCAAAATAAGAAAGTTTTTGCAAATCCAAGAAATGCAGCAGCTGGTAGTTTACGTCAATTAGATCCTAAAATTACAGCAACAAGACCACTTACATTTAATGCTTATTATATAGGTGAGTGTTCAGATGAACTGCCAAATACACAATATGAAAGACTTATGTATTTAAAGTCTTTAGGTATACCTGTAAATAGTAATATAAAAGTAGTAAAAGGACTTGATGAAGCTCGAAATTACTATAATTCTATTTTAGAAAATAGAGATAGTTTAAATTATGATATAGATGGTGTTGTATTAAAAACAAATTCTATTGCTTTGCAAGAAAATATGGGATTTACTGCAAGAACACCAAGATGGGCTGTAGCTTATAAGTTTCCAGCTCAAGAAGAAATAACAAAACTTTTAGATGTTGAGTTTCAAGTAGGTCGTACAGGTGCAATTACCCCTGTTGCTCGCTTATCTCCTGTAAATGTAAGTGGTGCTTGTGTATCTAATGCTACATTACATAATGAAGATGAGATAAAGAGATTACAAATTAAAATAAATGATTTTGTAATTGTAAGAAGGGCGGGCGATGTTATACCACAAATTATTGGTGTAGTAACAGATAAAAGAGATGGTAGTGAAAAGGATATAGTATTCCCTGATAAGTGCCCTATTTGTCAAAGTGCAGTAGAGAGAGTTGAGGGTGAGGCTGTATTACGTTGCACAGGTGGTTTATTCTGTCTTGCTCAATTAACACAAGCTATTATTCACTTTGTATCAAGAAATGCATTAGATATTGCTGGATTTGGCGATAAGATAGTAGAAGCTTTAGTAAATAAAGAAATTGTTAAGAATGTATCTGATATCTATACTTTAGATGAGGATACACTAGCATCATTATTGTTAGAGCAAGAAGACAAAGAGAAAAAACCACGTCTTTTAGGTAAAAAGACAGCTACTAAGCTCATAAAAGCAATAGAAGATAGGAAAGAGGTACCTTTAAATAAACTTATTTATGCTTTAGGTATTAGAGAAGTAGGTGAGTCTACAGCATTAACTTTAGCTAAGAATTTTGAATCAATAGATGCAATTCAAAAAGCTACACTTGAAGATTTAACATCTTTACAAGATATTGGTAATGTTGTTGCTACACATATAGTAGATTTCTTCTTAGAGTCTCATAATATAGATGTTATAAATAAGCTTTTAACCTATATAAATGTTAAGTCTATAAAAACAGCATCAAATGATGTAGAAAAAGTTTTTGACGGTAAATCATTTGTTCTTACTGGTACATTATCTAAGATGAATAGAAATGAAGCTAAAGAATACCTTTTATCTTTAGGTGCTAAAGTTTCATCTTCTGTATCTAAGAAAACATATATGGTTATAGCAGGAGAAGAGGCAGGTTCTAAGCTTACAAAAGCAGAAGAACTTAATATAGAAATTATTGATGAAGATAAATTTATAGAAATACTTCGTGAAAATAATATCAATATTTAGTTAAGAATAAGGCACAAGTTAAAATTGTGCCTTATTTTTAAGTTATATGTTTAAAACTTTCTTTATAAAAGGAATAGTGATTTCATGCTTAGCTTGTAAAGAGGCTTTATCTAATTTATCAAGTATATGAACTAAAGATGGCATATCTCTATTAGTTTGTTTAACTAGATAGGAACAAGTTTTTATATCTAAATTTATGCCACGAATAGCCGCTTTTTTGTATATAGCATCAGCACATTTTTGATCATCTAATCTATTTAGAAATAAACTTACCCCATTTGCAAATCTTGTATTTAGATCTTTTCTTAGAAAAGGAATTTTATCTGCAGTACATGATGCTGTTGCGATAAAACAACCATGGCGTCTATCTACCCATCTATTAAATAAAGCAAATAAAGCAAGTTCTAAATCACTATCACCTGCTACTGCATCTATATTATCAAGTAGCATTATATTGCGAGGCTCATCAGATATAAGTTTTGGAGATACATTTTTAACAAAATTTAAATCCAAGAAAAAAGCATTATTTTGAGGTATCTTTATACTGTGAAATAAAGCTGTTAAAAGATGAGTCTTGCCACATCCATAAGGACCTACAATAAAATAAAGTTCATTATTGCAGTTTGCAATAGCCTTTTGTAAGGTAGCCACAATATAACCATCATCTGCACTTATAAAGGAATCAAAATTGATATCATCATCAATTCTAAATCCAAATGCCTCTTGTGGATTAATAGACTTTGTTTCAATCATTGCAAAAAACCATCAATAATAATCTATAAAACTAGTTCGTCTTATTATAGTTGTTTATTTTACCACTAATAGTGTTAGAGTTCTTTTTTATAAGTTTAGTATTTTCATCACTAAAATATCCTAAACTTTGAGTATACTCATACTCCCAAGGACCTAATTTCTTAAATAGTTTAGAGTGACGTAAAGAACCATCTACCACTGCTTTATCAGATTTTGTTTTAATATCAATAATAAAACCATCTTGATTATAGTTATCTATATTGATATTGCCATCAAAACCAAAAGTAATAAATTCTTTTTGAATATTTATAAAATCACTTAGATTATTTATATTGTGAATTTTAACACGAACAAAACCAGCACCTTCACCTAAAGAGTCTGTATCATGAGCAACTAAATTAAATGTTGCATTAGATTCACTATCTGTATTAGGTACTGCTGTTACATCTTTACTAATAGATTTAATGATATTTAAAGATGAAATATTTGCTATTTCATCAATGCTACCTTTAGCATTTGACTTTTGAAGTAGTTGTCCTTCTGCATTAAAAACACTAAAGTTTAATAAAGCATTAGCTTTATTTTGATCAAGTGTTGCTACAACAAAATAATCACAATTATATCTTTGACTTGCTTTTACAAAGTTATTTATATTATTACTTTTAAAAGTTTCTGCATTTACTAAAGATAAATCATCAATATCGCCAATAGGATAAATTATTTGATAATTTTTAAAAGAAGCAGCTTTTTGTAATGTTGTGTTAAAAGTAGTAGTAAATGAGTTAGAAATAAGATCTAATGTTTGACCATTATTATTTAAAACCCATACTAAAACAGGATTTTGTAATCCTGTAAAATATTTGCTATTAAGATCAGAAATAGCTTTTTTTACATTATCTTTATTAAAACTTACTAAAAGATTATTAGCATTAGTAATCTCAATATTCTCTATAGCAAAAACAGCAGAATCTAAGTCTACCTTAGTATTTTTTAAGGAGATTTTTTCACACTCTTGTGCAAAAGCATCAAGTAAAGCTGCATCAACACCTTTATTTAATTTTATAGAGTAAACAGTATCTTCACTAATATTATTTACAGAATTATGTACATTAGTAGTTTCACTAGAAGAAGCATTAGAAGTAGTATTGTCTACATCAACATAACGTAATTTTTGAGATGTTGCATCTTTATCTTCTACATTATCAAAACTACCAACTATAGATATAGTGTTTTCATCTGCAAAAGAAGATGTAAAAGGCATAGCTAAAAGTATATTTAGAATTAATATCTTTTTGTTCATAAGTAATAACCTAAAAATAAATGTATAGCTATTTTAACCTAATTTATAAGATAGAAAAAATCTACAATGTTGTATTTTTGTAAATATTTCGATATTTAAAGCAAAAATAAATAAATATTTATATATTTATGCACTATAAGATAACTTAAATATACTTTATCTTTATAAAAAAAGCGTTGTTTTGTATAATTTACTTTTATATTTAGTATTGTACAAAAAATGGATACCCCATTTTTAGGAGGTCATGTGTCCTGTAATCTAACTTATAAAGATGCTGGTGTAGATATTGATGCTGGTGAGGAGCTAGTTGAAAGAATAAAAGAACCTGTAAAAAAGACAAGAAGACCTGAAGTAATAGGTGGTCTTGGAGGTTTTGGTGCTTTAACAAAAATTCCTGAAGGTTATAAAAAACCAGTATTAGTTTCAGGAACTGATGGTGTTGGTACAAAACTACGTTTAGCTATTGATTTTGCAAGACATAAGACAGTAGGTATTGACCTAGTTGCTATGTGTGTAAATGATCTTATAGTACAAGGTGCCGAACCTTTATTCTTTTTAGATTATTATGCAACAGGTAAATTAAATGTAGATGTTGCAACTGATGTTGTAACAGGCATTGCTAAAGGCTGTGAAATGGCTGGTTGTGCATTAGTAGGTGGTGAAACTGCTGAAATGCCTGGTATGTATGAAACAGGTGATTATGACCTAGCTGGCTTTAGTGTTGGTGTTGTTGAAGAAGATGACATTATTGATGGTTCTAAAGTAAAAGAAGGTGATTGTATTTTAGCTATTGCATCATCAGGTCCTCATTCAAATGGCTATTCTTTAATTCGTCATATTTTAAAACATGTATCTGCAAATCCAAATGAAGATAAATTACCATCAGGTAAGATTTTAGCAGATGCTTTACTTGAACCTACAAAGATCTATGTAAAACCTATTTTAAAATTAATCAAATCTGTAGAAGTTCATGCTCTTGCACATATTACAGGTGGTGGTTTCTGGGAAAATATTCCTCGTGTATTACCAAAGGACACTTGTGCTGTATGTGATAAAAACTCATGGGAATTACCTGAAGTTTTTGCATATCTACAAGAAAAAGGTAATGTATCAGATACAGAATTATTTAGAACATTCAATTGTGGCGTTGGTATGATTGTTGTTTTAGATAAGAAAGATGCTGATAAAGCAATTGAAGTACTAAAAGAGCAAGGTGAAAAAGCTTGGATTTTAGGCTCAATTGAAAAAGCTCAAAATGATAAGCAAGTTATCATTAATGGTATAAAAGATTAATTATTTTAATTTAAATAGATAATTAAAAAAGAAGGCGAAATTTTAAAGTTAAATTTCGTCTTTTTTATTTGTAAAAAAGTTTATAAGTAAAAATACTAGAATTTTCTTATAGACTTTTTAAACCACCCTATGTAAAAAATGATATAGGGTGGTATTTAAAAAGATTAATTATTTATTATTAAAGTAAGATTCTATGCCTCTTATCATAATATGAATAATCATAGTATGAACTTCTTGAATTCTATCTGCATATCCAACATGAGGAACAATAATAGGTAAATCACATAGATCTTTTAATTTGCCACCATCTTTACCTAAAAGCAAAATAGATTTCATATTCTTCTTTTTGCAAACATGACATGCTTCAATTATATTTTGAGAGTTGCCTGATGTAGATATACCTAAAAATACATCTCCAGCTTTGCCCATACCCTCTAAAAATCTTGAAAAGATATAATTAAAACCATAGTCATTACCTACACATGTAATATGGCAAGGATCGCAAATAGAAATAGCTGCAAGAGATTGTCTATCATCTCTATATCTACCTGTTAATTCCTCTGCAAAGTGCATAGCATCACACATGCTACCACCATTACCTGCACTTATAATAGTGCCATTGTTTTCCATAGATTTACACATGATTTCTATAGACTTTTCAATTATATCTTTAGTGTCTTTTTGCTTTATAAAATTATCTAAAACAGATAAAGACTCTTTTAAGTCATCTAATACATTAAAATTAAGTTCCATTTAAAATACTCCTACTCTTCACCACGTACTTTTTTATCCCATAATAAATTTGCTTCTTTTTCTTTTTCTTCAAAATCATGCAAAGCATTAAGTTCATTTTCAGATAGAAGTTGTTGAAGCATTTCATCTTTTTGTTTAGAAAGACGTTTTTTAAATTCTTTCTTATCCTCATCAGCTCCTTTTTCTAGATATTCCATATTAAAGTCACTAGACCAATTAGAGCCAGATAAGTAAGTCTCATCATCTTTTTGAATAAACTTTTTACCTTGAGATAGAGCTATCATATTTGAAATATGTAGAGCTTTATATTCAGGCTCTACCTTCATTTTCGGTAATACTATATTTTGTGGTCTACTCCATTTTGATGTAGCTTTTTGTTCTTTATTTACATCAAAAGAGAATGTTTCTTGACCACCTGTCATAGCTAAATAAACTTCAGCTAATAATTGAGCATCAAGTAAAGCTCCGTGTTTTGTTCTTTTTGTATCATCAATACCATAAACCTTACATAAATTTTTAAGGCTAACTTGACGATTAGGATTAATCTTTCTTGCAACGGCTATAGTATCTGTAATAGTACAGATATCTTTAGTCTTAAAATTAAGATTAGCCTCTTCCCATTCTTTATCTAAAAAAGATGTATCGAATTTAGCATTATGAATAAGAAGTTCAGCACCATATAAGAACTCTTTTAGTTCATTTGCAATATCACTAAAAGATGGTTTATCTACTAAATCCTCATTGCGTATACCATGTACTTCAGTTGCTTCTTTATCAATTTCCCTATGAGGATTTATAAAAAATTGAAGTTCACGACCTGTAGGTTTTCTATCTATAATTTCAACACAACCAATTTCAATAATTTTATGGGTACCTGGAGTACCATCATCACATTTACCTGTAGTTTCAGTATCTAATGCTATTTGTCTTTTTGTCATGAAAAACTCCTATATGTATAGATGTATTTTAATCTAAAAAGAAAAATCTTAACTAATAAAAGTCTTAAATAATAAAAATAATTAAAGATTATTGTTGTATATCTATGTTATGTAAAAAGCTCTTGCCTTTACAGAACAAGAGCTTTCTTAAATTATTAATTAGAACATGTAACGTAAGTTTGCATTTACTTCACTGTCTACATTGTATTTACCACCAGTTGATGTATTAAATTCAATGCCAAAACGTAATCTATCATTTACATTAGCATCAACACCTATGGTGTAATTTATTCTATGATCTTTAAAACCTTCAGTTCTTACATCTACATTTTCATCTTTTAGATGTACAGAGCTATCAGATTTTAAGTCAAATTGATAGTTAAGACCTGCACGTGCTGTTATATAACTATCTTTAAATACCATCTTATGAGTAACATCAAAACCAACACGACCTACTATTGGATTATAAGAGTCACGCTCTAAGATACGGAATTTATCACCATTTTGCTGAGTAATTGTATTGCTAGATACATGACCAAAAACAATTTCAGCTTGTGGTGTTATAGAAGTATTTTCTGTAAGGTCAAATGTATAGCCAAGTTCACCGCCTAAATATAAGCTGTGATTATCAAAGCTAACTTCACCCATTTGAGCAAAGTGAGTATCCATCTTATTTTGATGTTTTACATATTTTAAAATACCATCTAAATAAAGACCATTATCAAAAATTGCACTAGTATAAACACCAATACCCATAGAGTCTGTTGAACCGCTAAATCCAATAGAATTTGCACGTGTATCTGTATAGGTTAGAGTTACACCTGTAAATACATCACTTGCATTTATACGATGTTTTTTGTCATAACCAATTTGTACGTGTGTGTATTTATCATCAAAATCATACTCACCAGTACCAGAACCTTGCATTAGACGAGCCCAAGCACCAACATCATAAGTAGTATTTCTAAGATCACCCATTCTCTTATGTAGATTATTCATTTCAACTACAAAGTTTCTATTAGATGTTTGCATAAAGCTATTTGCAGTTTCTACAGTTTGATCATGAGGGTGAATATCTATATGAGATACTATGATATCAACCTTATCAGAGTTTTGGTTATTATTTACATTATTATTTGGTGCAGTATTTACATTACCACCATTATTAGGCACATTTGACTGACCTTGAGCGTTTTGAGCTTGTGTATTATTTGATGAATTATGATCCTTTTCAGTCACAATAGGCTCAAATTCAGTAAAGCCAGTTACTTTCTTAGCAACTTTAAATACACCTTTATCAGTATTCTCAGGTATAGTTAAGATCTTAAGATCTAAAATCTTACCATTTTCAAATTGCTTATCACTTTCAATAATAATGGTATTATCGCTACCTTTAGCAACATCATTAACAACTAAAGTGTCTGAATGTACTAAATCAGTATTTAAGTGGAATGTTGTTTTTTCAGCATCAAGTGTATCAATATTTAATGCCTTAAAGTTACCATTACGCTCTGCCATTACTAAAGAATTTTTAGTATTTAGATTTTTAACTTTAGAGTCACCATCTACAATCCAAAGAGCATGTTTAATGTTCATAGTGCCATTATCATTTTGCACATTACCCTTAAGACCTGCAGTATAACCACGAAGATCTTCTTTATGCATAGATCTTTCATAGATAGGTGCAGCAGCATAATCTGAACCTAGATTTAGAGTACCACCATCTTTAATAGCAACATTTGACTTAACAAATGAGCTTTCTTCAATAGATACAGTACCATTATTAGAGATATTGATATCACCATTAACAAAAGATGCACCACCAATAGTTACAAAACCATTATCAAAGGAATTAATTTTACCTTGAAATTCTGCACCATTGATATTAGCAAGACCTTTTTCAGATGAATTAATTTCACCAGAAAGTAGGGCATCATACATTACATTTAGTTGACTACCATCACCTTTAATAGATACATTACCATTAGCATGAGAGCTATTTACGATCTCAAAGTTACCTTTATTTGTAACCTGAACTTCTTTAAATGTAGCTATATCATGAGTTCTTGCATGACGGCTATTATTTTCACCTGTAATTGCAAAAGTAGCATCATTATCAACTGTAAGAGTAGCATCACTCTTTAATTTGCCAGTAACAGCAACATGTGCACCTTTTTCAAAAGTAAATTTTGATTTATCATCAACATTTACATTTTTTAACACAATTTTGTCTGAAACAAATTTAACTGTACTTGCTTTAGTATCTAATGCACCTTCAAATATATTCTTTATAGTAAGTGTAGAATCATCTAAATTTACATTACCAATAAAGTAGCTATCGCCTTTTACTTGACCTTTTTCAAGTGCTTGAGTGAAACCAAAACCATTGCCTGTGATATTTTCGCCATCTTTATCATCACGATAAACGCTTTCATCACCTAAAATGATTTCAGATTTATTTGTAGCATTAATATTACCTTGAACTACAGATGCCATACCTTGAGTAAATACAGCATTATCTAAGTTTAGGTTATTAAATTTAAAGGAACGCTCATCCCAATCAGGTTGACTAAATGATGACACCTTATTTTGTGACATATAGTGTGAATTGTTCTTATCATTAGCAGGGCGTTCTAAGTTTTCAAACATACCTGGATAAAAACAGTTACGATCAGGCCAACCAGAAATTAGATTACATGAACCAAATTTAGCGTGTGTTGTTAAGTGACCTTGCATTGTAAGACCACTATTTTTTACATTTACATCGCCTTTAATATCAACGCTACCATCAAGAATTAA
>JARHZF010000203.1 GCA_029258325.1 Anaerobiospirillum sp.
CGTGGATAGGTACAGACATATTAAAAGCAAAAGATGGAACAAAAGTAGAGGTTCAACGTATCTTATTTGTAGCAGAGTCTTTACGTACCATAAAAACAAAGGCGAATGAAGCAAAAGCACAAAAAGAGTTACAAGATATTAGTTCAAAATTAGAGAAGTTAAACACTAAACCTCGTTCTTGTATAGAGGATGCTAAGCGAGATCTAGAAGAAATTGTAAAGAAACTAAAATTAGTCTCTATAGACGATGTTAGCTATGAAGAGGTATTAGGTTATAAGGGTGCAGGAAGATCAAAAGCTAATGCAAAAAAGGTTGTGACAGGAGTTAAAGTTATAGCTAAGGCAAGTATTAATAAGGAAGCTTTAAAAAACAAAATACAATCAGAGCTTTACTATGTTATAGCTACTACAGATACTAGCATTGAACAAACTAAAGAAAATGCTTTAAAACTATATCAAGTTTATCATGGACAAGCAGATATAGAGTCACAATTTAAAGACATTAAGGCAACAAAAACATTCTTTGAGTCTTTATTTTTACAGTCAGAAAGAAAAATAAAAGCCTTACTAGCTGTAGTTAATATTGCATTATTTATTGTAAGAATGATGATGACACATGTGAATAAAGCACCATAAAGAAGGAATTTTATATTGAGTTTTGTGAATTTATTTTCAATACAATAAAAGTAAGATTACAATATAATTACCCCTAAATTTTGGGGAGTTTTTATTTATTAAAAGTAACTCCCCCATATAAGTTAGTTATTTAGCTTTTTTAGCTAAAGCTTCTTCTTTTATTTCTAAGATAGCCTCTTGTTTTATCTTCTCTAAATATTCTTCATTATTAATATCTGTATTGCGTGAGCTATTAATATCATTTTCATCAAATTGATTTGTAGGAACACGCATTTCACTTGGTGCTTTAAAGAAGAAGAATATACCCATAAGTACAGTCAATATTCCTGAAAATAAGAATATATAATTTAAGGTTAAATAAGTTGCCATTAAACCACCTAAAAGAGGTCCTATAGTGCCACCTATTTGTTGAGCTGAGAAGAATAAACCAAAGGATGCACCTCTTTGTGATGGTGATGTATTGTTTATAATCATAGAATTTGCAGATGGGAATATGCCAGAGAAACATAAACCTAATATAAATTGCAAGATAGCAAAAGGTATAAGGCTACTTGGGAATGATTGTAATGCTATAATAGTACCTGCAGCTATAAGTGAGACAACTTCTGTTATAAAGAAACCTCGTGCTTGACCTTGTTTACCCCAAAATGGTGCTGCTATAGCTCCTGCAAAGCCTGATAATGAGAATACAAAACCAGATAAAAGTAAAATATTTTCATCAGAGCCATTTAATATTGCAACATAACGTGTAAGAACAGGTTGAAGCAATAAAATAACCATTTGAGCTATACAGCCTGTAAATAAAATTAATCTTATATTTTTATTTGAAAGTAATTCTTTATAAACACTCTTTTCTTTAGTATCTTTTTTAACAATAGTCTCTTTTGGTGGTTCTTTTATAAAGAAGATTGTAATAATAGTAATTAAGGCAATAGCACAACCACCAATAAAGAAAGATGAACGCATACCAAATTGAGATGATAAAACACCACCAATAAGTGGACCTACAATACCACCACAAATATTAGCAGATTGCATAACACCCATAGATATGCCTATTTTTGATTTAGGAGCATAGGCTGACATTAGGGCAAGACATGCAGGCCACATACCAGCTGCAAAGCCTTGTAATGCTCTAACTAAGAAAAGCTCAAAAGGTGTTCTTATAATAGTACAGAGAAAATAAGATATAGAAATTAAGACAGAAGAACGTAAAAGCATAAGCTTTTTACCCTTTGTATCTGCCATCTTTCCCCAAATAGGCGACATTATTGCACATACACCAAAAGCTACAGCAAAAGTAGCACCTGTCCACATATTTACTGATTCTGGATCTGCAAAAAGCTCTTTTTCTAAATAAAGAGGTAGAAAAGGTATAAGCATAGTATAGCTTGCAGACATTAAAATAACATTACAAGCTAATATAGCAAGGACTAATTTCCAGTTCATAATAACCTTTATTTTCTTTTAAACTTCTAAGTTTGACTTAGATAGTATAGGCATAAAAATACTAATAAACAATAAATTAAAATAAATATACATAAAAATAATCATGAATGATCATTAAGTGTCAAATCTTGAAAAATACAAGAAAAATCAAGATTAACTTATTTTATGGGGAAAGAATATTTTCATGGTATCAATTGATGTTTTTTCTCCAAAAAATGAGCCTATTATTGTAAAAATAAAACCAAAAAGTGTTCCAATAATAATATTATGAAAACCAAAAATATTTATTTTTAAGATCATAAATATTGTATATGTAAAAAGTCCTACAATAACACCTAAAAGAACACCATTTTTATTTATAAATGGAAAAAATAAACCAAGAGCTATTGGCCATAAAAATGCAGATTCAAGACCTCCAAAGGCAAAGAGATTAATCCAAGCAATAATATCAAGTGGATACATAGCAAGAATAATAGCAATAAAACCTATAAATAAGGTTACAGACATAGAGATCTTCTTTTCATTTATAACTTTTATTTTAATATTTTTTTCGCATAAATCACGCAATATAGCAGATGTAGCTGCAATTAATAATGAGCTTACTGTTGACATAGTTGCAGCTAATGGTCCTATTATAGTAATACCAGCAATAATAGGGTTCATATGCTCAACTATAAGTTTTGGAATAATACTATCTGTACTTTGCCCCTCTATATCTAAAATAACACCACGAGATAGTACACCAAGTAGTGTCATACCTATCATTAAAGCACCACAGATAATAGTAGCTAAAATCATAGCCTTATGTAGTTCTTTAGTCTCTTTATATGCCATACAACGTACTAAGGATTGAGGTAGACCTATAGTACAAAATCCAACTAAAAGCCAAGATGAAAATAAAAGGGTAAAAGGGAGAGCTCCATGTGATGTAACTGTAAAATTAGAGCTTATATTATCTTTAACATTAACACTTGCTATAGTCATATTAATTTTTTCTATACCACCACCTACATCAAGTATAGTATAGGCAAGAAAAAACATACCAAGTAACATTAATACAGCACAAATAGCATCTGTTATAGCAACAGCTTTAAAACCACTTGATGTGTAGATAACTGTTACAGATGCAAACAGAATTAAGGCAAGTTTATAATCTAAATTAGTTATAGCACAAAAGATTTGAGCACCACCTATAAATTGACCTACTATCATAGTAGCAAAGAATATGAGCAATACTAAAGATAAAATTATAGAGAGGGCTTTTGATTTAAATCTTGCATAAAGTAAATCAATTACAGTTAGTGAATTAGTTTTAAAGGATAAAATAGCCATTTTTTTACCTAAAAAACCAAGTAATAAAAAACCTGTAATAATTTGAGGGGCTGCAAAAACTACCCAGCCATAGCCTAAATTCCATGCAATACCAGGTCCTGAGACAAAGGATGATACAGAACCATAGGTTGCAACTAAGGTCATAGCAAGGACAATACCATTTAAAGAGCGTGATCCTAAATAGTAATCTTTTTTAAAATCTTTATTATTAGTTTTTTTAGGTTTTGTATAAGCACCAATAATTAATAAAAGAGCTAAAAATACAAAAACAGGTACTAATGTTTGTATATGATTAGAGGTCATCTTTATCCTCTTTTTCTTCTAAATTGAAATTTTTAAAATAAAATTTGATTAAAACTATAACAACTACAATAGAGAGTAGATAACCACCTATACAAGATGATACAAACCAAAGAGGCATATAAAATAATGTAGTATTTGTATCTTTAAAAAGAAAGATACAAAGCCAAAATACAATAGTAATAAAAAGGGCTGCAAGAAGTGTATATAAAGCCTCTTTATCTATTTGTATAAATTTTTCTTTATAAGATAAGTCTTCTTTTTGCATAAAAAAATGCCTTAAAGCAAATAAAAAAGCCTAAATTATCAAGTAAATAATTTAAGCTTTAACTTTTGTTTTTTTATTAAATACTAATTTAAATTTAATGTTTTTATAAAGTCCTTTATGCTATTTCCTAGATCTTTATGGCGTATAGCATATTCTATAATGGATTTTATATAACCTTCTTTATTACCACAATCATGTGATTTACCTACTATATGATAAGCACATACTGTTTCTTCTTGCATTAAAAGATCGATAGTATCTGTTAATTGGAACTCACCATTAGCACCAAGTGGAGTTTTTTGGAATAGTGGCCAAATAGTTTTTGGTAGTACATAGCGACCTACAACTGCAAGATTTGATGGTGCTGTTTCAATAGATGGTTTTTCTACTATAGAACTTATTTCTGTTATTTCATTTTCATGTAAAGTTTGACCATTTATATCAACAATACCATAGTCAACTACATCTTTACTAGGTACTTCTTGTACCATAATTTGTGCTTTTTGATTTTCATCAAAAGCTTTGATCATAGCGGCTAAGTTTTCAGTTTCTAAATTAGAATAGTAATCATCAATAATTACATCAGGTAATAAAATAGCAAAAGGATTATCACCAATAATAGGGTAGGCACATCTTATAGCATGAGCAAGACCTTTAGCCTCACCTTGTCTTACGTGCATAATAGTTACATCTTTTGGTGTTATATTTTGCACTTCAGCTAAAAGTTGACGTTTAACTCTTTTTTCAAGTGTTGCCTCAAGTTCAAAAGATGTATCAAAATGGTTTTCAATAGCATTTTTTGATGAGTGGGTTACAAATACAATATTTTTAATACCAGAGGATACTGCCTCTGATACAACATATTGAATTAAAGGTTTATCAACTAAAGGCATCATTTCCTTTGGAATAGCTTTAGTTGCTGGTAGTAATCTTGTACCAAGACCTGCAACAGGTATGACTGCGTATTTTATGTTTCCATTATTTGGGGAAGACATAAAAACCTCCTATCTATTTTTCTTTATTATTTGATTCTTTAAGTTGAGTTAAAATCTCTGGATATTTTTTCATTAAAAAAGCTATGCTTAAAAGAGCAAAAATAAAGTTTAAGATAGCATTACCAAAGGTTTTATAATCAACCCATAAAGATTCTGCTGTCATTTCATCTATACCAAAGAGATCTGGTAGATAGAAAGCTATAACAACATTTAACAAACCAGCTAGCACAAAAAATATCATCCAAGCAGTACCTAATTTTAACCAAATATGATCAGGTAGGGATATTTCTTTGCCAATTAAATATGCTATAGGGTTTTTCTTTAATATATTTTGGAAGATAAAAATTAATAAAGCCAGAACTATATTTACTGCAGTAACTTTCCACTTTATAATTTCTGGATCTTTTAATAAAACAGTAGGAAGACCAAAGACAATAACAGCACAAGTTACAAAAACTTGCATACGAGATATTGTTTTTGTAAGTGTATATTGTATACCAATACCAATAATACAGCTTGCTACAATAACAGCTGTAGCTAGGATTAAATCAGCTGTAAGTTTATAAGAAACAAAAAAAGCAATAGCTGGGAGAAGTTCCAAAAATTTTAAAAATGCTGTCATATATTATTTTTCTATAAAAAAAAGATTGAAAAGATTAAGATGTATATATTATTAGTATAGCAAATATTAAAGTTTTTCTGTTAAATTCTATTTAATCTTAATATAAAAAAGTTCTTGTGATTTTTTTGTTTTTACTTAAAAACAAAATAGTTATTTCTTATGTAAAATTAGTGTAAATGTCACATGAACTAATAAAGTATATCTTATATGAACTAAAAAAGCTCCTTTTATAAAAGGAGCTTTTTTTAGATTTTATTTATGTAGTTTATAACTATCTATAATCTTTTTAATAGTTCCATCATTAATCATTTTTTGCATTTCCATATCTATATATTTTTTATATGGGGATTTTTTTGGAGTAGCAATAGCTATATTTGATAGATCTTCTGCATAAACTTCAGAACCTACACCTAATTCTAAGCTTTGTAATGTATGTGCATAATATTCAAGTATTTGTCTATCAGATATAAAAGCATCAACATTACCATTAGCTACAGATAAAAGACCATCATTAAAGGTAAATACTGTAATTTTACGCATAGCATCTTTTGGCATATTAGATACTAATTCATCTGCAATAGATTTAGATAAAACCATAACCTTTTTAAGTTTTAAATCAGCAAAAGTGTTTAAAGGTTCTTTTGAAAATTTCTTTGAGTATAAAATAGAGATACCAGCATGATAGTAAACTGGGCTAAAGTGCATAAATTTAGCACGCTCTGGAGTTGATGAAATACTACCTATAGCAATATCTATTTTATGATCTTTAATTGCTTGTATTCTATCTGGTAAGGTTAAAGGGAATACTCTATTATCTTTTAGCTTAAAGCCAAGTCTTTTTTGTAATTCAAAGATAATATCAATATCAATACCCTCTGGTGTCATATAATCACCTTTTAGATAAGAAAAAGGTGGCACACTTGGGTCAGTTGCTACACTTAAAGTAACATCTTTTAATTCATTAGCTGCAAATGAGACATTAATTGGAAGGATAAAACATGCTAGTGAAAGAAGAAAAGACCTAAAAAACATTAAGAAACCTCCAAAAATTCATGTAAATTTTTTTTAAGTATATCTTAAATAATAAACTAAATATCAAAAAATTGAATATACTTATCATTTACAATTTTAGATAAAAAATTTTTATATAAATTATATAAGATTATTGTAAATTAAATCTCATCTTAAGTTTTTATTTAATTTAATATTTTTTTACTTAATTTTTCTCATATAGATATATATAATTTTTTATATAAAAATATAATTATATTAATTAGTATTATGTTTTTATTATATAAATATAATTATCAAATAAATTTGTTATGTTTTAAAAATTTATAAATTAATAATGTAACGAATAAAAAGCTTAAATTTTAAAAATGATAAAGGATGTTACTTTAATTATATATGCTTTAAGTAGTTTTAAAGCGTATAAAGTTGCAACATCCTTATCTTATAAGAGATATGTGTCATTATTGTTTTGAATATTTATCTATAATTTTCTGAATTGTGCCATCATTTAGCATATTTTGTATTTCTCTATCTATATACTTATTATAAAAAGCATCTTTAGGGCTTGCAAAAGCAAATTCAGAAAGTTCTTTGGCATAAACTTTTGAACCTACACCTAGATTTAGGCTATGTAATGAATTTGCATAATATTCAAGTGTATCTCTATCAGAGACAAAAGCATCAACTTTACCATTAGCAACAGCTAAAAGACCTTCATTAAAAGAAAAGATAGAAACTTTTTTAAGATTATTTTTATCTAGTTTTGAGATAAGATCATCTGCAATAGAGTGAGATAGAACCATAACTTTTTTATTATTTAAATCCTCAAAGCCATTTAAAACATCATTTGAGTATTTAGTAGAATATAAAATAGAGATGCCTGCATGATAGTAAATAGGGCTAAAGTGCATAAATTTAGCCCGCTCTTTTGTAGCTGAAATGCTACCTATAGCAAGATCTATTTTTTGTTCTTTTAAAGCTTGCATTTTACAAGCTAAGGTCAAAGGAAATATTCTATTTTCTTTTAATTTAAAGCCAAGTCTTTTTTGTAATTCAAAGACCATATCAACATCAATACCCTCAGGAGTTACATAGTCACCTTTTAGATAAGAAAAAGGAGGAACACTTGGATCTGTTACTACATATAAAGTAACATCTTTAAGTTCATTAGATGCAGATGCTGTATTTATTTGCAAAATAGAACACATTAAAAAAAGAAGAAAAGACCTAAAAAACATTAAGATAACCTCTAGTAATAATGGATATTAAAAAAATACAATTATTTATAAATAAAAAATAAATAAAAAAAATAATATGATTGATTTTTATTAATTTTATTTAATTTTTTTATATTTAATTGTATATATTATTATTTTAAATAATGACGGAATATTTATACTTATATTTAAGTATAATTTTTTAATATCTTGTTTTTTAGCAATATATTCACTTTATGGTCTAAATAACTTTTAGCTTTTATTTAAAGGCATTTTGAATGCTTAAATATTATATTGCTCTTTATAAGTAAAAATTAATAAGCATCTTTTTATCTAAATAACTTTGCTTTTTTAAAGAAATATTTGTTATATTTTTTTACTGTAAATAAATAATGTTTATGCTTTATAATGTATAAATTATGTACTTAGTTTTATATATGGAATTTAAATGAAAAAATCTATTTTACTTTCATTAACCTTAGTTGCTATGCAAACTTTTGCATTTAATTATGATATAGATGAAGACACAGTTATAGTAGGACAAGATGATACTTATAGAGTAAGTGAAGAGGGAACAACAACTATGGAATATGTTGCATCTCTTTACAAGATAGGTCTTGCTAATATGATAGAGGCAAATCCTAAAGTTGATCCTATTGTACCTGCTCGTGGTGTTAATTTAATAATTCCAAATGAAACTATATTACCTAATGCTCCACGTGAGGGCATAATTATTAATGTACCAGAACTTCGCTTATATTATTATCATGATAATAAAGTAAATGTTCTACCTATAGGTGTAGGTCAAATTGGTACAGGTACTCCTTTAGATTGGGTAACTAAGGTTGAAAGAAAGAAAGCAAACCCAACTTGGACGCCAACTGCTAAGATGCATGCTGAATATGCAGCTCGTGGTGAAACTTTACCTAAAGTATGGCCTGCAGGTCCTGATAATCCTATGGGTCTTTATGCTCTTTATATAGGTCGTCTTTTTGCAATTCATGGTACTAATGCAGACTTTGGTATTGGTTTGCGTGTAAGTCATGGTTGTGTACGTTTAAGAAATGAAGATATTGAGTATTTATTTAATAATATTCCTGTAGGTACACGTGTACAATTTATAAATAATCCAATTAAGACAGCTATAGATAAAGATGGAAATATCTTTATTGAGGTACATCAACCTCTATCTATGAGTGAAAGCGATTTTGAGTCAAATGAAAATATTCCTTTTACCTTTAGTAAAGAGGAAGAAGAATTCTTTAAAAATGCAGAGATTAATCAAGATATCTTAAAAAGAGCTTTAGATGAGAGATCGGGTCGACCTGTGCTTTTAAATCCAGCTGAATTTTAAGTTTAAAATATAAAAAAGCTCTATTAAGTAAAAGAGATAGAGCTTTTTTCTTTAATAGTGAGGTGGTGGAGTTTCATCTTTTAAATCACGCACAGCACTTTCATTATTAGCTTTTTGCTCAAAAACCTTTAATTTATATTCAAGAGCATCAATCTTATCTACTAATGTACCTACATAATTTGTAAGTTCCTCATTAGAGTTTTCAAGCCAAGCTATTTTTTCTTGTAAATAGATTAATTTATCTAAAAGTTCATCATAAGTCATATTTTAATATTCTTCTTTTTTTATAATTTTATACACTAAACCTTTTTCTGTTGCCTTTTCAATTATGTAGATATCATCTTGAAAAGTAATGCTATTATTTTGATTTAAATCAAGGTTTAGAACATTTTGATTGACATCATAATCAATGTCGCAAGTATTATAACCAAATTTTAAAATATTATTTTCAATACCATAATATTTTAAAGATGGTGTGCATATATTTTCATATATACGTGATTTATTAACTATACTAAACTTAGCCTTATTTTTAATAGCACAAGATCTTATATTAATTTTTGATCTTACGCATAAGATATCGCTATAAAGTAAATTAACCTCAAGTCTTTTAATACCATCGCATAAAAAGCAGCTTTTTATAATATCATTATGTGTAGATTTTAAAGAGAAGATATAAGTATCACCATCTTGTTTTTCAAATCTATAATCCCCTTTATAAAGTGTGATAGCACCTTTTTTTTGAGTAAAAGGTATGGTTAAAAATTTTGTATCACAAATTTCATCTGCAACTTTTAAAGTAGA
>JARHZF010000104.1 GCA_029258325.1 Anaerobiospirillum sp.
GTACTGATTTTTAAAGAACTTCTTAAGTGCTTGCCTTAAGTGAGGTCACATTATAAACATAAAAAAAATAGTGTCAACAACTTTTTTAAGTTTTTTTAGTGAACAAGATTAATTATATCAAAAGAAAGCCTTATTTTATATGACTTAGCTCACAATAAAAAATATTTATTTTTTTTAAAATATACTATAATTTAAAATTGTTTTTAGTAATTATCATCTTTTTTTATTTAATTGCTCTTATACATTTTTCAATTTTTGTTAAAAATAATTACAGACTTTTATAATCTAAAATAAAAGGAAGTCAAAATGACTTCCTTTTAATACAATTTATAAAAAATTAAATCTCTGTCTCTTCCAATTGCTCTTTACTATGCTCACCCCAAACTTTATTTGCATAAATACTATTAAATAATAATGCACCTTGTAATGCTACTTGAGATAAAGCCATACCTAATGTACCAATATTACTATCACCATTAAATATTAAGTAAGCAAGAATTGTCCAATAAACTAAGTTTGCAATATTAACAAAGATCCAAAGTGACCAATTCTCTTTATATTTGAAAATGTATAAAGTTTGAGCTATTAAAGATATAACTAAATTAATACTATCAAAAAATGGTAATTGACCTTCAAAACTCTGAAGAATAAAACCACCTACAAGCCATGATGCAAAAGCACCTAAGAATATTTTATTTCTAGTTTTCTTATCAAATGTATTAACAGCTTCATCATTACCCCATAAGAACCAGCCTATAGGTTGTGAAATAGTATAGAAAATGTCCATAATAAAAGAACCATATGCCTGACTTTCCCATGCTATATATGACATAGCTAAACATTGAATAGTACCAAAGATAAAAGTTATCTTACGACCTTTCATGCCCATAACAACAGCAAGAACACCACAAAGGCCACTAATCATACCAATAATAGAATCTGGTGCTATTATATAGGCGATAATTTGTAATAAAATTAAACCTAAAATATAGATAATTTCAAATTTAAGCCAACCCTCAAAAAGTTGTTGTCTAAGCCATGTCATACTCTACTTTCCTCTTGTTAAAATATTTAAAGCTAAATTAATTGTTTTTAACTCACCATTTGCTACTAATGATTCACCTAAAACTAAATCATTAACACCATCTTGCAAAGAAGCTTCATATAAAACAACATTATTTAAAATAGATAATGTCTTAATATTTCGCATTGCACCTAGTACAAATAAAACACCACTTTCCATATCAGCTGCAATAACGCCATATTTAGACCAATAAGATTCAACCTCACTATTATTATCCATATAAAAACCATCATGACTTCTTATTATTCCAAATTTTGCAAAAGAACAAATCTCTTTTGCATATGTAATAAGATCAATATCAGGAATAGCGGGAAAATTTTGAGGAACATACTTACTAGTAAGACCATCATCTCTGACACTTGCTGTAGCTATTACAATATCTCCTAAATTTATATTTTGTTGCATAGCACCACAGCTACCTACTCTTATAATTTCTTTTACATTAATATTGTTTAACTCTTCAATTGCAATACATGTAGAAGGTGCACCTATACCAGTAGAAAGAGCTAAAATATTTTCTCCTTTATAAGTTCCTTTAATACTACGGAACTCTCTATTATATTGAAGCTCTTCATAACTATCTAAACACATTGCAATCTTATCTATACGCATAGGATCGCCACAGATAATTGCTTTTTGACAATTTATAGAATCATCTAATTGTATATGAGGTTGTTTACTCATAAATACAAAGCCTCCTTTTTATTAAAAGTAATTAATAAGACTTCAAAGTCATATCTATTTAAATAATAATAGAAAAATAAATATCTTATTGTGCTTTTATCAAAATTTTATAAAAAAATATAAATCTTTTTATAAAAAATTATTTATAAACTGTGATGTAAATTAAAATACGCTATTACAACTTTCCTCTTATCACATAAATAGTTAAAGATATCTATTACAAATAAAATAATAATTTACATATCTATTACACTTAGATATGCTTCAATATCATTATGCTTATTTAGGAAAACTTTTATAGATACTTAAAAATAAATGCCTACATAAATGAAAAGTTTCCCAATACGCTGTACAGTTAAAATAAATCCCATAAGATTCAGCTTCTAGAGTACTATCATTTTTATTTTATTATTTATTTTGAAAATTAACCAACTTTTTAGATCTTCTTTATGATTTCCTATAGTCTTATTTTCTATAATTACAGTATTTTTGGTCTTAAGACACTTTTTATATATTGAGGTATTGTCATAATAATTAAAATAAATTATTTAAAACTGTACGTTGCTGTACAGTTATTTAGAATTTAATTATTTTATTATAATATAGAGTAAAAGTGTTATATATGCTGTTTTGCGATATAGTATGATAAATTGTTTCCCAAAACTGTACAGAGAAATTGGAAACTTTTAATAAATACATTTGTAATTTATTTAATTTTTGTTCTATGACTTAAAAAACAAAACTTCTTGAGTTCATGTGATAATTATATTGTTTATACATGAGATAGAACTATGTGCTTTTAATTAACAAAACAATAAATACAATAACTACTTCTTAATATATAAAAAAACATAAACATCAAATCAACTAACTTAATATTAAAAATGTGATACTTTTAAATTTATTAATTATTGATAATAAACTAGTATATAGACATATTTACAAATATTTTGATCTTAAAATAGGTTTAGATATGTTTTTTATTAATAAAAAAAATAATGATGATATAAAAACCAAAGCTTATGACATATTACATTCTATATATGGTAAAAACGCCTCATTTCGTGAAGGACAATATGAAGCAATTGAGGCTACTTTAAGTCATAAAAGAACTTTGGTTGTGCAAAAAACAGGTTGGGGAAAAAGCTTAATTTATTTTGTCTGTTCTAAAATATTAAAAGCACAAAATAAAGGCTTAACTATTATCATAAGCCCTCTTCTTACCTTGATGGAAAATCAAATAGAGCAAGCTACACAATTTAATTTAAAATGTGAGCAATTAAATAGTTCTACTTATGAAAGGCATGAAGAAATATTAAATGGCATGGCTAATAATCAATATGATCTAATCTTTGCAACGCCTGAGACTTTATGTAAAACAAATATTATTACATCTTTAAGTTCAGGTTCTATCAATATAGCTCTTATTGTGGTTGATGAAGCTCACTGTATTAGTGACTGGGGTCATGACTTTAGACTTGAATATACCAAAATAAAAGATATTATAACAACTCTACCTGAAAGCACACATATACTTGCAACAACAGCTACTGCTAATAATATTGTTATTAATGATATTAACGAACAATTTGGTGGAGATACTTTTATCTCACGTGGTTCTCTTACACGTAAATCTTTAAATATTCAAACAAGTGTATTTAATGATGATTATGAAAAATATGCTTTCATTTTACAACATATACAATCTATACCTGGTACAGGCATAATCTATTGTTTGACTAAAAATGATTGTGAAAGTTTAAGTGAATTTTTAAATATGCATAATATAAGTGCTCGTCCTTTTTATTCAGGTTTAAATAATGATTTTAATAATGAAACACTATCTTTATTTAAAGAAAATAAAATTAAAGCTATTGTAGCTACAATCAAATTAGCTATGGGTTTTGATAAAGGTGATGTTAGCTTTGTAATAAATTATGATATTCCTAAAAATATAACTCTTTGTTATCAAGAAATAGGACGTGCAGGTCGCAATATAGACAATGCTTATATCATTATTTTATTTAGCAATAGAGATATAAAAATAAATAATTTTTTTATAGAACAAGCTTTTCCTACAGAAGAAGATTCTTTAGATGTATATAATTGTGTTAAAAATAATAATGGCATAACAAAAAGAGCTATACAATCTTTAGTAAATATACAATCTGGCAAAATAAATAAATCTATTGATTTTCTTGAGCACGATGGTTTTATTTATAAAGATAATAATAAGTACTACACTGCTCCTAAAACTTATTTTTACAATAAAGAACATTATAATGCTATAACAAAGCAAAGATATGAAGATTTAGAAAATATGAAAAACATTATAAATGTTAAAACATGTTTGTCTAAATATATTGTAAATAAGTTAGATGATACAACAGCTCAAAATTGTGGTAAATGTACAAATTGTAGACAAAAACTACTTTTTAGCACAAATCTTAATGAGCAAGCTTTACGTGAGGCTCATAATTTTATTGATAATAAATATATAGTTATTGAACCTAGAAAAATGTGGTTAGATGGTCAATCTAATAAAAAAATACCTTTAATAAACGAAATAGGATTTGCTCTTACAAAATATAATAATTCTTTCTATGGAGATTTAGTAAAACAAGGTAAATATGGAGATCTTAAAGGATTTTCTGATAAACTTTTAAATAAGGTTTGTGATGTTATTCCCAAACTTTTTGCAAAACAAAAAATACTTTACATCACAGCAGTACCATCAAAAAACTCTACTTTAGTAGAAGACTTTACTAAACAAGTAGCAGAAAAACTACATTTAAAATATATTAAAATTCTTGAAAAAATTACTAATACCCACCAAAAAGATCAACAAAATTCTAGCTATCAATGTAGTCATGCAAGATCTTCTTTTAAGATTATTGATAATATCCAACATCCTCATAATTATAATATAATCTTACTTGATGATATGAAAGATTCAGGTTGGACTTTAACTGTTTGTGGTTATCTATTAAGAGAATATGGTTTTGAGAAAGTGTTCCCATTTGCTCTTGCAGATAGTTCTAATAAGGATGATTAAATGTATATTGAAGATTATTTAAGTGATAATTCAAGGGCTATTTTTTTGTTATGCCATAAAATGACAAATGAAAAAATAAAAATAATTACTCCAGCTAAATATGAAAATATTGTGGAGTCTTTACTTGCTCATAACCTAACCCCATCTGATCTTCTTTATAAGGATATAATTTTTCTTAAAAGTCTAAATATAAAAAACTTTGATAATGCTTCTTATATTAATTTAGAACAGCTTCTTAATAAAGATAGAGAAAAATGTTTATATATAGATTTCAATAAAAAATATCTACCTAATAATATAAAGGTTGTAACTAGGGCTGATAAAGACTACCCAAAAAAAATTAAAAATAAACTTTTAAAAAAATCACCACCTATGTTTTATTATGCAGGTGATTTAAATATCTTAAAAGAAACTCAAGCTATTGGTTTTGTAGGTTCACGATCTATATGTGATGATGATGCTAGTAATGTAAAATTTCTAGTAACAGATCTTGTTAATAAAGGATATTCCATAGTTTCTGGTGGTGCTTTGGGTGTTGATAAAACCTCAGAGGAAAGTTGTCTTAATAATGGTGGTACCTTTATAGGTTATTTATCTGATAATCTTTTAAAAAGAATTAAAACTAACATTAGTATAAATAATACTTATTATAATTTATCTTCTCTTATTGAAAATGGACAATGTATATTTTTATCTAGATCTCACCCTGAAGATAATTTTAGTGTAGGTCGTGCTATGGAGCGTAATAAATATATCTATATTCAATCAATAGCTACTGTTGTTATAAAATCAGACTTAAACAAAGGTGGAACATGGGCTGGTGCCATAGAAGCTTTAAAAAACGATTATACTAAAGTTTTTTGTATTAATAATAAAGATTATTCTGGTAATCAAGAATTAATACAAAAAGGAGCAAAAGCAATTTTACCCAAAATAAATTTGGATTTATAAAAATATAAAATGTAAAAGACAATCTAAACTCATGTTATACAACATAGAATAAAGTTATTACATTTTATGCTTATTAAAAAGAGATATTTACAATAATAATATCTCTGTTTTATTGTTAATTATAAAACTTGCGAGGTTTTTTATAGCTATTTGTTTCGACCTCATAAGTTATACCTTTTGAAGTATAAGTCCCTCTTCTTGGTGATTCTGTTTTATTAGCTCTACAAGCTTTATAATAGGCATCCTTATCTTCTATTAATTTACCATTAGAAGTATATAGATTACCATTTGATGTAACAAGAGTACAAGAGAGAGAATCTGTTATAGATAATGATGGCTCTACCTTTACGTCAAGAAAGGTCTGATCTTCGTGATGTATACAGAGATGTTTAATAAACTATAGGAGAATTAACTAAATTACCAACAACAAGAGGAAAGAATAAAGCATCTAATAGTAAATTAAGTAATGATAAACAAGATGTTAATACTGATAAGGATAGTAAAAATACTTTAGTAGTTAATAGTAACTAAGCATTGTGTTACATAAATTTTAATTAGTATTTTTAAGATCTACAAAAACAAAAAAACCACCCTAAGGTGGCCATTTTTTTTAAGTGGCGGAACGGACGGGGCTCGAACCCGCGACCCCCTGCGTGACAGGCAGGTATTCTAACCAAACTGAACTACCGCTCCACGGTATT
>JARHZF010000207.1 GCA_029258325.1 Anaerobiospirillum sp.
AACAAAAAGGTCGTGGTGCTATTAAGACAACTTTACAAATATTTAATGACTATATGAAACAAAACACACCAAAACAATAGTTATTTTTTAATGTATTTTATCTAGATAAAAAAAATCCCTTTTATAGTCTTACCTACAAAAGGGCTTTTTTTATTAATTAGTTGCAGTTTCGCGTAAAAAATCAATATATTTCTTTGCACTTGAAATAATTGAATCTAAATCATTACTTTCAGTATTTGCACCATAGTAAACATATGTACCTACATAGTTTGCTTTACAATACTTTATTGAATTAATGTATGGAAGTAAAAAGTCTTCTACAGTATGTTGATTAATACCATCTTTAGTATAACTTTCTTGATTCATACCTGTAGTTACTGCAAAAGCAATTTTTCTACCTTCAAGCTTAAAAGATGATCCAAAAGCCCATCCTTGAGATAGTACAGAATCAAACCATAACTTTAACATTGGAGGACTGTTAAACCAAAAGATAGGAAATTGAAACACTACTGTTCCATTATTTTCAATTAAAGTATGCTCTCTAGCACAATCAATTCCACTTCTTGGATATGAGCTTTGTAAATTATGTACTAAAAACTCATCTGGATATTTACGTACTTCATCTAACCATCTACGGTTTACAACAGATCTATCATAATAAGGATGATCAACAATAACTAGGCTTCTCATACTATCCTCAAATAGTTTTTAGAAAAATCATCTTAAATTACTATAAATAGCTAATATCTATTAGATAAGAACTAATTTTAATGAATATTATCATAATTATAGCATAAAGAATATAAAGCTATTTCTTAAATATTTATCTTCTAAGATCTTTTATTTAAAGCAAATTTAAATAATTGTTCTATAAATTAAGAAAAATCATCGATTTAAATTTAAAAAATATCTCTTTATCAAAGCAAATATTATCATTTTTTTGCTCTTTTTCAAAGGAGCGCAATAATCTATTTAGCATGTTTTCAATATCTATTTTGCTAAGATCTTTTCTATAACATTTATCAAAATCAATAATGTATGCTTTATCATTTGCAATTAAGATATTCTTTATATTTAAATCACTATGATATATGCCTAACTTAAATAACTCTACAAGCTCTTTTGCTACAATTGAGCATATATCTATAGTAAATTCATGACTCTTTAAGTATTCACTTAAATTTATAGCATCAATTTTATATATAACAATTTCTTGTTTTATAAAAAATAAACCCAAACTCTCCCTTGCTATATAAGGCTTTGGGACATTTAGTTCATTTTGTAACATAAAATCTAATAATAAAAGCTCATCTTTTGCTCTATGAGCATACTTTGCATATCTAAAAAAATGCTTTTTTATAAATTTACCTAAAAAGCCACCTCGCAAGTATTCTCTATATACTAAATCTTTATTATCATAAGAGTAGGCAAAGGCACTGCCCCTACCTCCTCTTTGATTTAAACTTTGACTATTTAAAAGAGTTTTTTTATCAAAAAAAATACTTTTATCTTCATTATCTAAAGATTTATCAAAATAAAAATATCTATATGACTTTTCAACACTTTCAAACATTTAAAGCTTACCTTAATATAATCTGACCTTCAGCACTGTTATCATCACTTATAACATGTACTTCTTTTTTATCTTCTTGTTCAGTCTTTTTAACTGTATTTTGTTCATTTAATAGAAGATTATCATGAGCCTTACTATCTACAGTATTAGACTCTTTGTCTTGTGTAGCTTCTTTATCGTTTATAGAATCTTTATCTTCTTTTTTAGATGAAGATTCTTGTTTTTCATCTTTTGCAAAAATCTCATCAAGATACTCTTTAGGTAAAAGAGAACCCTCTCCTAAAATCTTAGCAATAGGAGAATTTACTCCCTCATCTTTATTATTTGCATCTTGCTCTTCACTTGATTTTTCTTCATTTACTACACTATTTTGTTGTTGCAAAGCTTTTTTACTATCTTGCTCTAATTTACTATTTTGAGCATCAATAAACTCTCTAGATGTTAATAATTGCTGTGCATATTCATATTTAAGATTACACTTAGTGTAGTCATAATGTAATAAACAAACTCTATTTGCTTGATCTACATAATTTGTAGATATAGAGAACTTTTCAGATGATGATGCTGAAATTAAGTTCATAATCAACATAATTACTGAAACAAATATTAATAAAGAAAATTTTATTCTATTATTCTTTCTCTCAATAAAAGCTAAAAATGGCATTAAAGATAAAGGAAATATAATAATTAAATGCCAATAGCTAAAAGTAATAGGAGATAAAGATGATACTATTAAAAGACCAAGTAAAGATGCTATTGTTAAAGAACGAGTAAAGTTCACACCTTGATTTTGATGGAATCTTGATATAGATAAAATAGAATATGTAAAATATGCTGACAATATTAAAGTTATAGCACCAATTACATAAACTAAAGATAAATATAAATAGTAGATAATATTTAAAGAAATACTACCATCAATATCAAATGGAGTTAATATAGCTTTATTACTTATAAGTAAAGAGCTAAATTTTAACCAATAAAGTATACTCTTTAATAAAGGATAAACATGGATAAAACCATAACCTATATAGCGATCACTTTCTTTTTCATTTAAAAGTAAAGATGGATCTGCCATAATTGCATAAATATAAGGAATTAAGGAAGCTATAATAATAGCAGCACCAATGCCTACTCCTATAAATGATATCTTTATATTTTTTCTTAAAAATAAAATAAGAGCTATTAAGAAAAGTAAAAAGAAAGAAAAATGTAATTGAAAACAAATTCCTATAGATAAAGTTAAAATTAAAGAATAAAACCATACTGAAAATGAAGATATTCTTCTTTTATTAGTTGTTCTTAAACGAATTAAAGCATTTAAAAATAAAGCAGATCCAAATGAAAGATAGGCTGGATTGTAAATGATATTATCATATAAAAACCAAGGTGATAAAGTATATAAGATAGTACCTATAACCACAGTTTTTTTAGAAAAAATTAAAGATAAAGCATTTATAAAAATTAAAACGCCTAAAAATCTAATCAAAAGTAAAAGAACAATTGGAGATAAAGGATTATTGTATAAAGATAAAGGATATCCAACTAAATAAGATAAAAGAGATCCTGGTACATTACCAAGCACAGATGAAGCATTACCATAAGGTAAATAAACACCCTCAATAGCAGCCTTTAAACCCTTAACTATCATTTGTTCTTGGTCGCCACCTATTATCTGATTATATTGATAATACATAGATAAACAAAGTGACACTACTATTGCAAATACTATTAATAAAAATGCTTTTGCATTAGATAAAGACTGATTAGAAGATCTCATAACAAACCTTATCATTTAGATAAAAAACATCAAAGCTTTTTTAAAAAATTAGTCTTAACTTTGATATAAATATAATTATGTTGAATTTTATAATTATAACATACAGCATGTATTTACATTAAAATTATAAGTGCAAGCCTTAAATAAAACACACATAATTACAATAAAACTTTTTAAGTTCATGCGATATTTACGTTGTTTTTACATACAAAAGAACTATGTTGTTTTAATTAACAACGCCATAATCACAATAACTACTTTTAAAAATTTACTGATGCTTTAATAAAAAATAAACAAAGCATAAAGATTTACAATAAATTTATTGTTAAACATTATAATACATTTTATATTTTTCTTTGTTATCTCAAATAAAAGATGTGAGCTAAAATACATATTATTTAATAAATTTGTAAAAATAACTAAATAAAACATATCTTTTATAAAATATTTTTTGCTCTTTCCTTTATGAGAAAATTTTATTAAGATTAAACTTTAAGATTAACCTGTTGATATATAAATAATTTTATTAAAAAATAATATTTTCTAGTCTTTCTAGATCATAAAATAACATTGATATAAATAGCTAATTTTTATATAATATAGAATAGACAAAATTGTGCATCAGAACGAATCTCATGCGTTCAATATAAAAAAGTTATAAATAATCTCTACTTTTTAAAGATCTTTTATTTCATTTGTGATACAATGCGCCAACTTTGTTATACCTTAAACTAAACATCATGGTTTTAGCTTAATGCTATAACCCTTATATATTATTGTTTTTTTTGGAGTGTGATTAACATGTCCAGAGTTTGCCAAGTTACGGGCAAGCGCCCAGCAGTGGGTAACCATCGTTCCCACGCAAAGAATGCGGTAAAGCGCCGTTTTCTTCCAAACTTAAAATATCACCGTTTCTGGGTTGAGAGTGAAGGCCGCTTCGTAAGATTGCGTGTAACCACTAAAGCAATTCGCACCATTGACAAGAAAGGCATCGATGCAGTTCTTGCTGATATGCGTGCAAATGGCGTAAATGTCTAATATTAGGAGACTGTAATGGCTAAGAAAGGTGGACGTGAGAAGATACGTTTAAACTCTTCAGCAGGTACAGGTCACTTTTACACAACTACTAAGAATCGTCGTACTACTCCAGGTAAGATGGAGATTATGAAGTTCGATCCAGTTGTTCGTAAACATGTACTATACAAAGAAGGCAAGATTAAGTAATCTTTCCATTCTTTACAAATTTATAAAAAGGTTGTCTTTAGATAACCTTTTTTTTTGCATAAAATTTTTCTAAAAATGTACTATGTACACTTTATATAAGAAATAGCAATGTACTTTTAAACTACAATAAAAAAGCATATAAACTAATATTTTGTATATTGGAGATTTTTATGTTTTATACGATATCAGACAATAAAATAAATTCTTTTAATTTAAAAGATATTGCCAAAACTTTAAATATAAAAAATTCTTGTGAATATATATACTTAGATGAGTTCTTATTTTCAAATTTTACTAAAGCCATGCTAGAGTCTGTCTATATACCATTAAATTTTAAGGGACTTGCTAATAATGGCAAAATTGAAGATGTTTATTGTATAAAACAAGAAATTTATGGCAAAGAAGTTATCTATAAAAATATCTTTATGCCTCCTATATCTCCTTATATAAAAACATACAAAGTTCATGATGCTAATCTTTACTTTTCAGCTTTTGATAATAACCTTATGTCAAAAGATAGAACTACTCTTTTTGCTACACCTACAAACTATAAAGAAAAAATATTAATTGATGAACATGTAAGATATATAGCAACAGGAGCCCTCTCTTTATCAAAAACAATAAAAGAAATTGAACTTCCTTTAAATATAAAAGAATTTGATTCAAGATTTAGATCTCTTTTTACTGTTAATAAAATAAAAGAGAAAACATCTTTTTGTCTATATACATCACTAGATAATACATATATAGAGAACAATATTGATTTTAGTTGTATAAATGTCCTAATTATTGCAAATGGTGTAAATTCAATTACTTATGAAAGAGAACTTGATCTTTATGGTGTAGATAGAACATCAGATCTTGTTGACAATATTTACTCAAGAGTTGATCCACGTGATCTATTTTTTGATAAACAAGACTTCTATCCTTTGTTAGTCTGCAAAGATATACATCTAAAAGATGTTAAATGCAAATATATGCAAAATGCTCTTTGTATGGGATTTTTAAAACTAAAAAGTGAAGATGATGCTAGATTTAAACAATACTTTACATCTAAAACTAGACTAAATGAATATAATACCTTTATAGGAAAAAATGCTTTAAGTCTTTATCATTTAGCTATACATAAAAATGAAAAAAATATTGTAAATTATCTTCATAACTTTATTGATAATAATATAAAAAATAATGCTCTTATCTTTAATAAAATACCTTTTAAAGAGAAAACTTATTTTATAGCTTTTTTAATTACAACTTTAACTAAAGCTCAATTTCAAGACTATGTTTTAACTTATAATAAAGATCATAAGTTATTTTTAAATGTCTTTAAACCTTATATTTTACTTATAGCATCTCGCTATCTTGATAGCTCTTATTTAAATCTAATACTTAATATAGATAAGTTAGCACAAAATACAAAAACTAAAGATAAATATATAAATATGAGTTTTGATTTTGATCCTTATAAAGATATTTATGATAATGATGTTTTAAATAAGGATTTTGCTCTTTATCATTTATCTTTTGCTTGTAAACAAGAAGCTTGCTACTACTTATCTACTATAGTGCCAAAACTATGTGATCTATTTTTTCCAAAACTAAAATCAAATGATAAATTTACAAATATTTTTGATAATAGAGATCTTTATAATATGCAATGTTTAAATAATAAAGATCTTTTAGCAAACTTTACTCTTTTATATGAGCTAAATATCTTCACTAAAGAGCAATTAGAGCACATTTTATTTATATCTTATCTACAAAATAGAGAAGATGTTATAGACTTTTTAGTTAAAAAAGGAATAAAACTACAAAAAGATGCTTCCTATCTAAAAGAGTTCTTAACTATAGATCGTAATATCTATAATAATGCTATCTTAGTTAATGCTCTAAAGATACCTAATAATAAAGGTTTAGCTTTATTTGCAAAAGAAATTTTAAATCTAAATTTAGATTTAAACTTAAAAGAACAAAATATTATAAATTATCTTACCTTTATAAATAAGAATGATTGTGATGATATCTTAATAACACTAGACTATATTATTCCATCTACAAAATTCTATGCTGTAGATAAATATAAGTTCTTTATATCCTTAATTAAGGAAAATCAGTATAAACTTCTCTTAATTTTACTTAAAACTCTTACATCTACAGAATATAAAACTCTAAATGCTCTTTTAGATTATTGTGCTGATAATAAACTTTATGATCTAAGTGCAAGTTTACTTGATTATAAGAATAAGTACTTTAAGCATGAAAATATAACCAAGGTTTTAGAGCTTTAATTTAGTAATGTATAGTTAAAAAGATTTTAGATAATTAGTTGCATTTAATATATATCTTTTTAACTATTTAAGCTTTTTATGTTATATATAGTTTTAAATTTCATTTATCTAAAGAAGGATAAGATACAATGCCAGAATTACCAGAGGTTGAAGTCACTAAAAGAGGTATTGAAAAAGCTCTTTTAAATGCAACTATTGAAGATGTTTTTAAGTCAGATAAAAAACTTCGTTACCCTTTAAGTGATGATCTCTATAAACTTAAAGGTGCAAAGATTACTAATATAATAAGACGTGCTAAATATATTATTGTCTATACCACAAAAGGATCTTTAATAATTCATCTTGGCATGACAGGACACTTTAGAGTTCTAAAAAAAGGTACAGAGCGTATCTTACACGATCATTTTGATGTAACTTTAGATAATGGCTATATTGTTAGATTAAATGACACAAGACGTTTTGGTCTTGTTTTATTTATAGACAAAAATGAAGATCCTCTTTTACATAAACTTTTAAATAAATTAGGACCAGAACCTCTTAGTGATGATTTTAATACAAAGTATTTACAAGAGGCTTTAAAGAAAAAAACCGTTTCTATAAAACAAGCTATTATGGATGGATCTGTTGTTGTAGGTGTAGGTAATATCTATGCAAGTGAAGTTTTATTTTTATCTCATATAAATGTAGAGACAAAAGCTTGTAATGTTCCTTTAGATAAATTAGAGCTTCTTGTTAAAAATATTAAAGAGATATTAACTAAATCTATCAAATCAGGTGGTACAACTATAAAAGACTTTTCAGGTGCTGATGGTAAACCAGGTTACTTTGTACAAAATCTTTTTGTTTATGGACATGAAGGTGATGAATGTAAAGTTTGTAAAAACACTATAAAGTCTATAATACAAGGACAAAGAAAAACATTCTTTTGTCCTCATTGTCAAAAATAATATGCAAAAAAGCAAAGCAATAAAGGCTTTGCTTTTATTTATTTTGTATCTCTTTTATCTTTAATGCTATCTCATCTTCAACAAAAGCACTAACATCTCCTTTATGAATTAATACTTCACGAACTAAAGTAGATGAAATAAAAGATAGATTTGATGTTGTTGGTAATAAAACAATTTCAAGATTTGGCATCATAGTTTTATACATATTAGTTAGTTGTATTTCATAATCATAATCTGCAACTGTTCTTACACCTCTAACTAAGATAGTACAATTAACTTCCTTTAAGAAATCAATAAGCATATTCTCAAAACCTAATACTTCTACATTAGGAAATTTATCGCATACAGATTTAGCCATCTCAATTCTTTTATCTAAAGGAAAATAAGTATGTTTTGAGGGACTATTTGCAACTGCTATATAAAGTTTATCAAATAATTTAGCTGTTCTTTTTATAATATCAAAATGTCCTTTAGTTAAAGGATCAAATGTTCCTGGAAATACAGCAATCTTATCACTCATATTTAAGACTCCTTTTTATCTATAATTTTCTCAAGCATATTTTGTACATCTAAGACCTTAATATGATCCATAGCTCTTTCATCTTTTACCCTATAACGCCAAGGTATATCTTTAGTTTTAAGTTCATAAAAAGCAAGCTCATCATATACAGATACACAATATTGCATATGTCTATAAGGTCCTACTCTTTTTTCAGAATGTACTGCAAATAAACCTACTACATCTGTATTTAAAAAAGAGCAAAGATGCATAGTGCCACTATCTGGACAAAGAGCAATATCTGAAAGTTTACAAAGACATGCTAAAGTACGTAAATTTGTTTTACCACAAGCATTTATGCACTCACCATCTTTAGAAATAGCATTTTCAATTAAAGAGCAAGTATCTAATTCTTTTTGAGAACTAGAGCCAACTAAAAGGACACAATAACCTTTAGATTGCATAAACTTACAAATACTAATATATCCCTCATTATTCCAGTTTTTTTGCTCTTTAGCAGAACATGGAGATAATAAAAATATTTTCTTATTTGTTGTTAAAAGCTCTTTTGCTTTTTCTATTTCACTATTTGATAAAGATAAATCATAAGATGGAGTTACATCAAAGCCTAATGCTTTTGAAAAGCCTAAAAAACCACTTACAACATGCAAATCATTACTTTCTATAGCATTTTTATTAACAAATAAAGATTGCCCCTCTCTTTGTCTTTTTTTATCATAACCAACCTTTATAGGAGCTTTTATAGCAAGTGATAACAATGATGCTTTAAGTGATGTCTGAATATTTAAAAGAGCATCATATTTTTTATTATTAAGTGATCTTTTTAAATCAAAATAACTTTTATAACCTCTACCTTTAATATCAAGAGCATGCATCTTTATTAAATCATTACCATGCTCGTCTCTAAATAAAGGAGCAAATCTTTTATCTATAACCCACTCTATATTTAGATCTTTATTAGACTCTAATAAACCCTTTATAAAAGCAAAAGTATTAATACAATCTCCTAAGGCAGATAATCTTAATACACATATATTTTTAAAGTTTTGCATATATTCACTTATTTAATAATATAAACCTTAATTATCATTATATACTTAGTATAAGCAAAGCTAATAATTTTCTAAATATTAAGATATTTTAGTATTTAGAGTATTGTGTATATAACTAAAACATTTCTTATCTAATTTTAAAAAGTTAAAAAAGAACTATATTTTATAAAAAGCTTATAGAATAAGGCTTTATATTGATTTTTTATAAATGTTATTCTAAACAGAAAAGATGTGTTAGAAAAGGATATTCTAATTTTAGAGCAAAGAAACTTTAATAAGACAACCATTATATGTACTCAACTAAAAAAAGGATGAGTAAGAAAAGTATTTAAAGATAGAGCTAATTTGCAAGCATTAATAAGATGTATTTATGAAAATGCTGTCAACATTAATCTTAAGTATTATGAACAGTTAAAACTAGAAAAAGAGGTCAAGAAAGATAATATGAAATAGCTTAAAGATAATGCTTTTTAAGGTTAGCTACTTGATTTAA
>JARHZF010000093.1 GCA_029258325.1 Anaerobiospirillum sp.
TTAAATATGATAAAAATACGTAATATTTTAAATTTTATTTTCTTTTGTGAGCATATTCACAAAAATAACAAAACAAACTTTTACAAAGTAAATGTAAAATAAACAAAATTTGGTTATAAAAAATCTACTTAAAATAAAATCATCTAATACTCTAAAAGCTAAAATAGTTTTCTGTTTAAATAGATTAATGAAGTATATTTATAAAAAAAATTAGCAAAAAGCCATATACACTACAACTTTCTGCTAACTATATAGTCTATATCATTTGCAAATATAGACTTTTATAAAGAAATATATGAGCAATTCTTTTATTTTACAGGTAGGATAGCACCTTTATATTTAGTCTTAATAAACTCAGTTGTTTTGTCATCCTTTAATAAATCAACAATTACCTTTAAATCTGGATTTTTTGCAGACTTTTCATTTGCAACTAAAATGTTTGCATAAGGTGAATTTTCATCTTCAATAGCAATAGCATCTTTTAGAGGATTTAAATTAGCTTGAATTGCAAAGTTAGTATTAATAACAGCCAAAGCTACATCATCTAAAGAGCGTGGTAATTGAGCTGCTTCAATTTCAATAATATTTATCTTTTTTGGATTTTTTACAATATCAAAAACTGTTGATGTAATATTTTCATTATCATCAAGCTCAATAATACCTTCACGAGCTAAAAGTAATAAAGCACGACCACCATTTGTTGCATCATTTGGGATTGCAATCTTATCACCTTCTTTTAAATCTTTTAGGCTTTTTACTTTATGTGAATAAATACCCATAGGCTCAATATGAACTGCACATACTTCTACTAAATCTACACCATGATCGTCAATAAAGGTTTGTAGATATGGTCTATGTTGGAAGAAGTTTGCATCAAGGTCACCATCATTAGTAGCTAAATTTGGTTGAACATAGTCATTAAACTCAACTACTTTTAAATCAACACCTTTTTCTTTTGCCATAGGCTCAATAAAGTTTAGGATTTCTGAGTGTGGGATTGGAGTTGCACCAATTGTAACTGTACCTGCATTTGCACTTGATAATGCAAATAATAAAGAAGAACAACAGATAGCTAATAATGATTTTTTCATAAATGAGATCTCCTAAAAAATAGCCTTTTTCTTTTTAATTGTTATTAGACTTACTAAAGTATATTACTAAAGATATACTTTATAAAATATATGCACAAAAAGACAGCATGAACTCCCATAAAATCAGCGCGATTTTTTAATAAAAACAAACTTTTATTAAGCTTAAATTTACATAAAAATTTAAACAAAAGCACAAAATTACTTTTTTATTTGAATAAACAGTTATATATCTAAAAAGAAATACTTTCTAATTGAAAAAAAAATGATAAAAAAATTTGAAACTGAAATTCATTTTCATATTATAATCACCACATAAATATTTTTAGCATACATATAAAAATGAGTAAAACCTATTATCAAACCAAGCAAATGCAAGTTATAAAAGACTTTCTTTTGCAACATAAAAACGTTCACCTAACTGCCATTGATATTTGTAATGCTCTTGCAAATCAAGGCATATCTATAGGTACAACAACTGTTTATAGACAGCTTGAAAAACTAGTTCAAAGTGGTGATGTGTGCAAATATCAAATAGATACAAAAACACCTGCTTGCTTTGAATATGTTGGTGCTACAAAACAATATGAAAAACTTATACATTGTAAATGCACTCTTTGTAATAAGGTATTTCATATAAATCTTGTAGATAATCTTCAATTTTTTGAGAACATAAAAAAGGATATTAATTTTTCTGTTGATTTAAAACACACTGTCTTATACGGACTTTGTGCTAATTGTCAAAAGGAAGATTAAAAATATTATGAAAAAATTATTATTAGCTTTAGCTCTTTTTTGCAATGCATCTTTTGCTCAAAATACATCTTGTGATATAAATGATAAAAAGATAGATATACTTGCAACTATCTACCCTATTTATGACATAACAAAAGAATTAGTAAAAGGTAATCCTTGTGCTCAAGTTGATTATTTAATAGATAAAGGTATTGATCTACACTCATATCAAGCTAAAGCTTTAGATATTATGAAGATTCAAAAAAGCTCACTTTTTATCTATATAGGTGGCATATCTGATCTCTATTTAAAAGACATATTAAATCATAAATTAAATAAAGATATGCTTTCTTTAAACTTAATAGAAACTTTAGGTACAAATACTTTAGATGTAAATTCAAGCTATGTCTTTGAACATAATCATGGTCATGATGAGCATGGACACGAACATGAGCACGAGCATGAGCATTTTCATCATGAGCATAGCAATACACATGTACATGATGAAGATCATGATTTAAGTTTTGATAAAGCTAAACTTTTTACTATAGATGAGCATATTTGGTTATCTTTAGCTAATGCTAAAATCTTCTCAAAAGCTATTTATGAAGATTTAGTAAAATTAGATGCAAAAAATAAAGATCTTTATTTAAGAAATTTAAATGCCTATGTAGAAAAAATTGATGCTATAGATAATGATTTTCGTGAATTCTTAAAAGGTGAGCATAAAAATACTGTAATTTTTGGAGATAGATTTGCTTTTGCTTATCTTTTACATGATTACAATATAAATTATTATGCTGCTTTTTCAGGATGTTCTGCTGATATTGATGCAAGTTTTAATACAGTAATATCTCTATCTAAAAAAGTAGATGAACTTAACTTAGATACTATTTTGGTACAAGAGGGTTCTTATAATCAAATTGCAAAGTCTGTAAGTGATAATACAAAAACAAAAGGCAAAAAGATAATTGAGCTAAACTCTATGCAATCTGTTAAAGATAGTGATAAAACTTATTTAGATATCATGCAAGATAATTTAAATAAATTAAAGGACGCTTTAGCATGGCATTAATTTATGTAGATAATTTATCTATAGGTTACAAAGATAAAGTTGTCCTTGAAAATTTAAGCTTTTCTATAAATAAAGGGGATTATCTTTGTATTATTGGAGATAATGGCTCTGGAAAAAGCACTTTATTTAAAACCTTACTTGGTATAAGACATAAAATATCAGGTTCTTATAGCTTTTGTGAGGGGTTAAAAGCCAATGAAATTGGCTATTTACCTCAAAGAACACAAGTACAAGGAGATTTTCCTGCAAGTGTTCTTGAAATAGTAGAACAAGGTTTTGTAGGACAACATAAATTTATGCCTTTTTTATCTAAAAAAGAAAAAGAAAAGGCTCTTTATTATTTGTCTTTAATGGATATTGTAGACTTAAAAAACACATCTTTTAAAAAGTTATCTGGTGGACAACAACAAAGAGTACTACTAGCACGTGCTCTTTGTGCAAGTTCACGTATTCTTTTTTTAGATGAACCTGTAACAGGTCTTGATGTCAGATCACGTGAACTACTCTATAGTATTATTGAAAAATTAAATAAAGAGCTAAATATAGCTATAGTTATGATTTCGCACAATATAGATGATGCTCTAAAATATGCAAGTCATATTCTCTATGCTAAAAAAGATTTCTTTTATGGAACTACATTAGAGTTTAAAGAAAAATATGACTACCATTGATGAAATATTATTTTTTTTCAACTATGATTTTGTACAAAATGCTTTTATTGTAGGAACTTTAATTGCTTTATGTTCATCTCTTTTAGGTGTAACTTTAGTATTAAAGCGTTTTTCTTTTATAGGTGATGGTTTATCACATGTAGCATTTGGTGCTATGGCTATTGCTACTATTTTAAATATAGTAACACCACTTTATTTTATATTACCTGTAACTATAGCATCTGCTATATTGCTCTTGGTTTTAACTCAAATGACAAATGTTAAAGGTGATGCAGCTATAGCTATGCTTTCTGTAGGATCACTTGGTATTGGTTATTTAGTTATGAATATCTTTGCTAAAGGTCCAAATTTAGCAGGTGATGTATGTTCAACCCTCTTTGGTTCTACAGCAATACTAACATTAAGTGATAAGGATTTATATTTATCTATAGCTTTATCTTTATTTATAATCTTTTATTTTATTTTCTTTTATAAAAAGCTTTTTTGTATAACATTTGACTTAAATTTTGCAAAAAGTTCAGGTTTAAATGTTGATTTTTATAATATATCTTTTGCAATTATCATAGCAATTATTATTGTACTTGGTATGAACCTTGTAGGTTCACTTTTAATTTCAGCTCTAGTAGTATTTCCAGCTCTTACTGCTATGCGTTTGTTTTCAACATATAAAAGTGTAACTATAGCATCTGCATGTATTTCAACATTAGGTGCAACACTAGGTTTACTCTTATCTATAATTTATAGTACTCCTGTTGGTGCTACAATTATTGCTATAGATATATTTATCTTTTTACTAGGTGCTTTAATATCACTAAAAATTAAAGCATAAATATATAAGGTAGCAAAGATAATATTTAAATATCTTGCTACCTTTATCTCTCTTAAGTATTAACTTTCTTTTTTCTCTTCAACATAAACACCATCATCATTTAAGATTAAATTTTTAGTTATCAAAGATAGTAGCTTTTTATGGAAAGCTATACCAACTATAGTTACTCTCTTTATCCTAAATGATTCTAAAGTTGCACAATATCTATGACTTTCTATTTGTAAAATAGCATTTTTAGCAAGATTATCTAATGTATTTTTACTTTTTGCATGCTTAAACTCAAATAAAAAGCCTC
>JARHZF010000212.1 GCA_029258325.1 Anaerobiospirillum sp.
TATCTTTGATGATATTAAAAAGCTTTTAAAAGGACAAACTATTAATAAAAATTTAAGATACGACTCAAAGATTGCAAATAATTTAAGTGCAAATGATATTTTTGCTATCTTGTTTTTTGCAGGATATTTAACCATAGATGATAAAAATATAAGAAAAGCTAATCTTAAAATTCCAAATAAAGAAGTATTAGTGGACTTTGCTGATATTATTGCAAATCATTTGTTTGATCCTACAAATATAGATAACTTACAAAGAGCAATTACAGAACATGATATAGATTTATTTCAAAAATCATTAAGATGTATCTTAAAAAAGAATGTAAGTTATTTTGACTTAGGTAAGAATGAGCGTGAGTATCATTTAATAACATTACTTACATTACTACCACTTGAGAATATATATAATATTAAATCAAATTTAGAAGGTGGGAATGGACGTCCTGATATTTTAATGGTACCTAAATATTATAAGTTTAGAGGCTATATTTTTGAGTTTAAATATGCAGACAAAGAAAAAGAGCTTAATGAAAAGGCTCAAGATGGTCTTCTACAAATAGAAGATAAGAAGTACTATTTAGCCTTTAAAGAGCATAATATAAAGAATATAACTATAATAGGTATTGCTTTTTCAGGAAAGAGTCTTGAGTTATGCTCAAAAGATATGTTCTTAAATGAAAATGATGAATATGTTTATGCAATAGAAGAGAATTAATATATTATAAAAGCAGTACTTATTTAGATAAGTTACTGCTTTTATTAAGATGTAATATTATGTAAAAACTTCTTTTATAAGCTTTTTAAACTTTTTTATGTACAGCTCTTACTAAACACAATATAAGTGTAGATACAAAAGCTACACCTATACCTGCTAAAAATATATATTTATAAGATCCAAATGAAGATATAGATATAAGAGCACCACCTGCTATTTGTCCTGTAGTACAAGCATTAATATATAAAGATGTTGCCTGCCCTGGTATAGTTGGTAATAGTTCTTGGAAGAATATCATACCTAGATTTGAAACTAAGGCTATAAATAAAGCTGCAAAGAATTGAGCTAAAATAAATCCCTCTAATGTTTTTAAATTAAACATTAAAACAAGGAAAATACTTAAGCTTAAAGCACCTGTAATTACTAATTTTTTAATACCTAAATGCTTTATAAAACGTGTAGATAAAAACATAAGAGGTATTTCTATAAAGGCACAAACTGACATTAAATATCCTGGTGCTTTATCAATAAAATTAAGCTCATTAGTAAGATATAAAGGCATTGATATTATGTAGGATAAAAATGCTGTAAAAAGACCTGCTATAGCTATAAATAAGAAAATAACATCCTTATTTTTATAGTACTTATTATCAGCATGATTTAAATTCTTAGCCTTATTGTATTGATAATGAGGCAAAAAGAAGAAAGCAAGCACTAAAGCTAAAGTATATACAGATGCACAAATATAAAAGAGAGTATTAAAATCTATTGTTGTAGATATGTAGTATGCAATAGGTGGTCCTACTACCCATGATAGGGAGACCATAGCTCTTAAAAATGTTTGATACATTACAGAGCCATCTAAATATTTTGTAGCATATTCACGAGCCGATGCAAATACTTGCGTAAAAGCTGATGGATATATAGATAAGAAAAATATCTCTAAAGTACAAAATAATAGATAATTTGGTCTTGTTATTAAAAACAAGGGAGCAATAGCACCTGCAATACAAGCTATACATACAATAATAGGTCTTGTCATAAAACCATCTGACAATTTACCAAAAGTTTGTACTACAGCAATTGTTGTAATAGGTAGAATAACAAAGATAAGCGATATTTGAGTGTCTGAAAAATGCAGTTCACGACTTAAAAAGAAAGATAGAACAGGAGTTACAAGTGAACCTGCAAAAGTGACAGCAAGACATAAGGCGGTATAGCTTATAATACCACCTTTTCTATTAGAACCTGGAGTTTGCATTATTTAGAAATTCTTTTAAATTTAGCCATGTAAAAACCATCAAAACCTGAGCTTGGTAGAATTTGATTTTCTTCTATAAGTTCAAATTTATCTTTATTTTGTTCTAAAAATGCTTGTACTTGGTTTTGATTTTCAGATTTTAAAATAGAGCAAGTTGAATAAACTACAATGCCACCAACTTTTGCTATTTTGCTATAACGCTCTAAAATATCTTTTTGAATATTTAAAAGCTCATTTAAGCCAGCTCTAATATCACGCCATTTTGAATCAGCTGTACGACGTATAACACCTGTACCTGAACAAGGTGCATCAATTAACACTGTATCTGCACTTTCATAAAGTCTTTTTATAATTTTAGTAGTGTTAATTTCACGTGTTTCAATATTAAAAGCACCAGCACGTCTTGCTCTCTTTTTAAGCTCATCTAATTTCCATCTTTGTGTATCAAGAGCAATAATTGAGCCTTTGCCTTCCATCATAGCTGCAAGATGTAAAGTTTTACCACCAGATCCTGCACAACAATCAACTACTTTAGTAGATGGTTTTACATCACAAAATTGACCAATTAGTTGAGAGCCTGCATCTTGTTGCTCAAAAAATCCATCTTTAAATGCTTTAGTTCTAAATAAAGCTGAATTTGAAGTAACTAAAAGAGCATTTCTTACATCTTTTACAGGACGAGTTACAACACCTTCATCAGATAAAACTTTAGCTAAGTTTTCACGTGTTGTTTTTAAAGTATTAGCTCTAATATAGCGTGATGGTTCTTCAGAGAGGGCATCTCTTTCCTTTGCAAAGTCAGAACCTAGCTCTTTTTGACCTAATTCATTAAACCAAATAGGGCAACCTGAACTTAAAAGAATATCATCACTTGCCTCTTTAATTCTCTTATCAATACCAGATCTATCAAAACCTTCACAATCAAGATTAGGAACTGGATATTTTTTATGAGAGCAATAAGATATTATTAATCTATTTACATGACGAGATAGATCAGATGGTCTCTTTAAGCCTGATACATAAGCATAAAAAGATAAGAATCTAAACATGTAATTAATTTGTTTAATGATAAAACCTTGCTCTGTTGGAGGTAATTTGACCTTAGAGAAAGTTAGAGCATATGCTTTATCTAAAGGCTTACCATCAGTTAGAGTTAAAGTTAGGATTTTTTGCACAAGTCTAATTTGGAATGCTGAAAAACCTTTTTTATTTATAGTGCTTTCATCAAAAAGCTCAAAGTCATCATTTTTATGAAAAGACTTTTTCTCTACAAATTTATCTTTAGCAATTTCCTTAGTTTTTTGTCTATCAAAAGAGGACTTAAAGCTTCTTTTTGGTTGTTTTTTAGCAAAATTGTTAAAAGTTTTATTATTCATATTTAAGTCCTATCTTATTTTTTACCTGTAGGTCCATAACCTGATTGTTTTAAGGAAAAACCATTTCTATTTACAAAAACATCAAGACCATTTCTTACATTACCACAAATTAAAGACGCGGCACTTGATGGTGAGGAAAACTCATAATCTTTTTCAAAGATAAAGCAGTTTTTTTCATAGTCAATGACAATAATATTATTGTTCAATAATTTCTCTTTTTCATCTTTTACTTTTTGAGGAAGAGATACTGTATCAATTAAAGCTGCTTGTGAGCCTTTAACTACAACAAAGCGAGGCGATGTTCTTTTGCCACAAGGAAAACCTTTTGCTGATACATTTTTAGCATGAAAAGAATAAAGTTCATTATCAGAGACATTATTTGTATTTTTTAAAAGCTCTTTAAAACCTAAAAGAGCATTATATGCTTCTATGGGTAAAAGAGCATGTGTCTTTTTACCATCTTTATCAACAATAAAAAGTACTTTATTATTACCTTGATAATTCATAAAAATATTAAATTTAAATAAAAAAAGCTTTGTTTATTCTAGCATAAAGAATATATAAAAAGAAAAGATATAAAGTGATAAATAAAGCCTAGTTTTTATTGTCTAGGCTTTATCTTTTATCTATTGTCTATATGTTTTTAAAAATCTCTCAAGTCTATCGCAAGCATCATTTAATACTTCAACTTGAGGTAGGAAAATCATTCTAAAGTGATCTGGTGCAATCCAGTTAAATCCTGTACCTTGCACAATTAAAAGTTTCTCTTGACGCAATAGGTCTAAACAGAACTTTTGATCATCTTTTATATTAAATTTCTTAATATCAATCTTTGGGAACATATAGAAAGTACCATGAGGTTTTACTACAGAGATACCATCAATAGCATTTAATCTATTATAAAGAACCTCACGTTGATTATGTAATCTACCACCTGGTACTAAAAGTTCATTAATACTTTGATAACCACCTAGGGCTGTTTGTATAGCATGTTGAAGTGGAACATTTGCACAAAGACGCATAGCCATCATCATCTTAATGCCTTCAATATAACCTTGCATAGGTGCTTTAGGACCTGTTAGCATCATCCAACCTTGTCTAAAGCCACATGCTCTATATACTTTAGATAGACCATTAAATGTTACAATAGGTACATCATCACATAAAGTACAAATACTTCTATGAGCTACATCATCATATAAAACCTTATCATATAT
>JARHZF010000076.1 GCA_029258325.1 Anaerobiospirillum sp.
ATCTATGCTTTAACTGTAGCATCAACAGGTGATCAACAAAGCTATGATGAAGCTATTTCTATTATTTATGATTTAAGTATTTCAGGTTCATATACTGCTAAGACATTAATTAATGAGTTAGCAAAAAGAACAGATCCTCGTAAAATTTTACGTCAAGTTGTTGGTGTAAGTTATAAATTATTAACAGGTGAAGTTGCTTTCTCTCAAACAGCTCCTGAAGTATATTCTTTATATCATGGTAAAGATCCTGAAGCTTTAGATAAGTATATAAATAAGAATATAGATCATAAGGTAATTGCATCTTTAGGTAATAATTTCCCTCAAGTTGTAGAAAATCCAAAGACTTATACTTATGAAGGTAATTTATTAATTATTCCAGGTGTTGATAATGTATTTGTTGACTTAATGCCAACTACAGGTGCTCATCGTTTTATGGTTCATCCTCCAATACCAAAACCTCTGCCACCAAAGACACCATCTTACTATAATAATGGTCAACCATTAAATTTATTAGTAGGTTTTAATAGATTTTAAAAAATAAGACCCAATTTTGAGATTGGGTCTTTTTCTTTAGTCTGTTAAACAATTTGGATCAAATAAATATTTATTTTCTAAAAAGTCTTTTACTTCTTGATTTGCCTTTAGATAAATATCTTTATTTACTATATCTAATAATAAGTTCTTATCTTCAGATGTAAGATTATTTAAACCTTTTTTAGTTAGTAAATCTTTGTATTTAAATATATCCTCAAAAGATTTTCCAAATATTTCTTTTGCATATTCTTTATAAGCTCTATCTATTTCATCAAGGCTTAGATTTTTATATATAAGTGGCAATGTTAACATAGGTAGGGTTGATAACATAGGCTCAAGCATAGGGTTAATAGCATGAGCTGTAAGTACATCTTGTAAATTTTCTCTACCAATAAATTTATCTATATTTAAAAAGTTAGATATATTTTTGCCATCATTAACAGGATAGTTATCCCAAAGAACAATATTTTTATTAAAGAAGTTTTTTGCTCTTTTAATATCTTCTTCTTTAATATCAGAAGAAAGCACTTTAGAACCTGTCCAAAATATTTCTGTCTTCTTATCAAGATCATGAGCAAAGTCTTCATAATAAGATAGAGGTCTCGTACCAAAGATCTTATCTAAAATACTATCATCTGTGTAATAAGTAGGACATACAATAAATCTTTCAATATTTTTAGGTAAGATTTTTTCTACATCCTTTATTATTTGATTTTGACGTTTTGCAAGATCATCTTTATCTAAAATAACATCATCAAATAAGAGAGCTAAGATTTTTAGTTTATAAGTTTTTACTAAATATAAGACACGCTCTAAAAATAAATCTTTTTTTTCTTCATATTCATTAGTAAGATTTATAGGAGATATGCCCATACCAAAGGATATATTAAGGCTATTTGCAATATCAGATGTTTTAATTAACAAATCTGATGTTTTATCTTCATGTTTTTGTAAATAATCTCGTCTTAGATTTCTATCATTTTTAGGTGCATAAATATAAAAGTCATAATTATATTTTTGTAAAAAGTTTAAAAGCATAACTCTTTCATCAAAAGAGTAATAGCGACCATAAAATCCTTCAATAATGCCTAATTTAGTCATAATAAGAACCTAAAAATAATTAATGTGTAAGATAAATAATTTTATTATGTTACTAAATTTTACAAAAAAAGATCTTTTTTTAAGGAAAATGATTTTAATATAAGTGAAAAAAATTATAAATAAATGCTTTTTCTATTTAGATTAATAAATAATATTAAATTATTAGTTTAAAAAAAAATATATTTTCTATTTATCTTAAATAAAAAGTTATTTGTAAGAATAGAACTTTCTTGATAGAATGCACAATATTTTAATATAATAATACAGTTTTTTATACTCTTTTTAGAGTTAACCTTTTTCTATTTTTTTAGAAGATACGTACACAATAGAGGTATCAAATGCAGGTTTCAGTTGAAAGCCCAAGTGCAATGAAGAAAAGCATTAAAGTTGTATTTCCAAAAGAAGTTTTTGACGTAGAATATCAAAAGCAAATTAAGGAAACTAAAAAGGTAGCACGTGTTGATGGTTTTAGAAAGGGTCACGTACCTGATTCTAAGATTGTTCAATTATATGGCTCTCGTATTTTAAATGATGCAATTAATGAAGTTATTTCAAATAATTATGATAAAATCATGGATGAAGCAAAGGTTGATTTTATTAACAGACCTTCACTTCAAGTTATTGATGTAAAAGAAAAATTTGAAATTGCATTAGAGGGAGAAGTAATTCCTGAGATTGAGTTAAAAGACTATACAGGATTACAACTAAAGAAACTTGATTGTGAACTTACAGATGCTGATTTAGAGACTCTAATTAACAATTTACGTAAACAAAGAGCAACATTTGTTGAAGAAGACAAAGTAATTGAAGCTTCAGATAAAATTTCAATCAATTTCTTAGGTCGTTGTGATGGTGTTGAGTTTGAAGGTGGTAAAGCTGAGAACTATGAATACCTAGTTGCTGCAAATCAAATGATTCCTGGCTTTGATGATCAAATTTTAGGTCATAAAGTAGGCGATAGCTTTACAATTAAAGTTAAATTCCCTGATGAATATCACGCAGAAAACTTAAAAGGTAAAGATGCAGAATTTGATATTGTTGTAAATAAGGTTTATGCAACTAAACTACCTGAACTAAATGAAGAGTTCTGCAAAGCTTTTGGTGTAGAAAATGGCAATGTTGATGAGTTTAAGAAAGCCATTAAATCAAATATGGAGCGTGAAAGAGTAAACTTCTTACGTGCATTAAATCGTGAGCGTGTTTATGATGCTATTTCTAAAGAATATGCTGATCTTGAATGTCCAAATGCTGCAGTAGAAGAAGCAAAGAATTTTATAAAAAATCAATTTAAACGCCGTTTTGCATCAATGGGCATAAAAGATGATAAGTTTATTGATAGTTTAATGATGGATAATGAACATACAGATGAGCGTGCTAAAAATTTAGCAATTGTAAGAGTTGTATTAGAAAACATTATTCGTATTGAAAACTTACAAGATCCTGTAGATGATCAAGTAAATGCAGAAATTGATTCTTATGCAAGTGCTTATGAGAAATCAGAGGAAGTTGTAGCTCAAATAAAGAAAGATCAAAAACAATACAGAGCATTTAAACAAGCAGTATTTGATTTTAACTTAGTTGATAAAATTTTTGAGTTAGCAAAAGCTGAAGTAGAGAAGGTTGACTTCAATACTCTTACAGAAATGTCTCAAAAACAAGCATTATAATTTTTTATATTAGGAGCTTTTGATGTTAGATAAAAGTATGCAAGAAAGAGCAGCTAGCTTAGTTCCAATGGTAATTGAGCAAACAGGACGAGGAGAACGTTCTTTTGATATCTATTCACGCCTATTAAAAGATAGAGTTATCTTTTTAACAGGTGAGGTTGAAGATAGAATGGCTGACTTAATTGTTGCTCAACTTTTATTCTTAGAGTCTGATGATCCTGATAAAGATATCTATCTTTATATTAATTCTCCAGGTGGTGTTGTAACAGCAGGTCTTGCTATTTATGACACCATGCAATATGTAAAGCCAGATATCTGTACTTTATGTATGGGTCAAGCTTGCTCAATGGGTTCATTCTTATTAGCAGGTGGTACTAAGGGTAAACGTTTTTCTTTACCTCATTCAAGAATCATGATTCACCAACCATTAGGTGGTTTTAAAGGTCAGGCATCTGATATTATGATTCATGCCCAAGAAACACAAAGAATTAAGAAAATTTTAACTGAAAAATTAGCAGAGCATACAGGTCGTTCTTATGAACAACTTGAAACAGATTGTGACCGTGATAATTTCATGAGTGCACAAGAGGCTAAAGATTATGGTCTTATCGATCATGTCATTACTTCACGTGAAGAAATTTCAGATATATTTTCTAAATAAAAAATTAGCTTAAAGATAAGAACACCTAATTTGCAAAAGTTAGGTGTTTTTTTTTAAGTTTTTTATGTTTAATATCGTTAAATAAATATAAGCTTTAAGTGTAAATATCCTTAGTATACTTGTATAATAAAATCAAAGATTTACTTATTTTTATTTCATGCTGTCATTTTTAAATAAAACAAAAATAAAGGAGTTTTTATGAAATTTACATCATTAACTTTAGTTTTAATGTTTTGTTTTTCAAGCTATGCTTATGCAGATAATAATGTGTATATAGCACCTAAAGCAAGTAGCATGAATAGAGCTAGTGCTATACCTCCTGTAGTAGATCCTAATATGGGTGTAGTACCAAATGATGGAGCAAATTATCCTCAAAGTCCAGATGTAGCTTTAGATGACTTAGATCCATCTATAGGTGTCATTCCAGAGGATGCTTATTATCCACAAAGACCATATCCACCATATCCTCAAAGACCAAATAATGATGGTGTTGTATATATGCCAAGTGAGGATGGAACACATTTAATTCCATATAAGTCAAATGGTGCATTTATGCCACCAAGACATAGAGATAATCCTTATAATGATTTTGAATATAATCTTTATCGTGATTTAGCCCCTTGTTTTTCTTTACCATTACCTCACTCAAAAATGGTAATTTCAGATGGACAGGCACAAAAGTTTGATAATAAAGAAGATAAAGTTCATAGATATGAGGTAAATAAGGATTCTGTTACTATTGGTGTAGGCAAACAAAGATAATTTTTATTATCTAATAAAATAATTTCATAAAATTCATTTATAAATACTCTACGAGTATTTACAAAAAGGAGTAATTTATGAAATTAATATCAGGACTTATAACTTTATTTGTAGTTATATTTTCTTTTTTTAACACATCTTATGCTGCAGATGTAGAAAGTAAGGATAAGGGCATGAACAATAAAGTTATATATTTTGCTGGTGGTTGCTTTTGGGGCGTTGAAGAGTTCTTTTCTCGTGTAGATGGTGTAGTTGATGTAAAATCAGGCTATGCAAATGGAACTAAAAAAGATCCATCATATAAAGATGTAGTTTCAGGTAGATATGGTTTTGCAGAAACTGTTGAAGTTATCTATGATTCAAAAGTTGTATCTTTAGATGATTTAATTAGTTACTATTTTAAGATAATAGATCCTACATCAAAAAATAAGCAAGGCAATGATATAGGTATTCAATACAGAACAGGTATTTATTTTACTAATGAGCAAGATAAAGATGTTATTGATACTGCTTTAAAAGACTTACAAAAGTCATATAAAGAGCCTATACAAGTAGAAGAAGGTCCTCTTCAAAACTTCTATATGGCAGAGGATTATCATCAAGATTATTTAAAGAAAAATAAAAATGGTTATTGCCATGTAAATTTTGATGTTCTTGATGAAATTAAAAAAGAAAAAGAAGCTTTAGAGAAAAAGCAAGAAGATAAAAATAGTAAAAGCTATCAAAAAATGAGTAAAGAAGAGGCTTTAAAAACTTTAACAAAAGAGCAATATGAAGTTACTCAAAATGCTGCAACAGAAAGACCTTTTACTAATAAATACTATAATTTCTTTGAAAAAGGTATTTATGTAGATGTTGTCTCACGTGAACCATTATTTTTATCAAAAGATAAGTTTGAAACAGATTGTGGTTGGCCTGCTTTTTCTAAACCAATAAATGAAGATAGCGTTGTTGAAAGTAAGGATTTTTCATATGGAATGATTCGTACTGAAGTTAAGAGTAAGGATGGTAATTCTCATTTAGGACATGTTTTTGATGATGGTCCAAAGGAATTAGGTTCTCTTAGATATTGCATAAATTCAGCATCTCTTTTATTTATTCCATATTCAAAAATGAAAGAAGAAGGTTATGGTGAGTACATGCATCTTTTAGATGAATAATCCTAAATAAAGGCTATATCCTATCATTAAGATGGGATATAGTTATTTACTTATTATAAAAATAAAGTTTAGATCTAGATATTCTTAATAAATTTTGTATATAGTACTTTAATGTTTTTCTAATTATTTTAAATTAGTTTTATCTTTAAACTAGTAGTATAAACTTTAAAGATCATTGGAATTTATAAGATTATTAATCAAAAAATGCTTATAAATACCAATAAGATTCTATTTTTAGTTTTTATTTGTTATTTTTATTTATATAAAGGATAAAAGTTCTCGTTTATTATATATTTGCTAATATAATATGCTCATGATAAAATTTTTAAAAATTTTGTATTAGATAAATGTTTAAAAACTGAGTTTAAATAGCGAAATGTCAAATCAAGACGAATTAGATAAGAAAAAGTGTGTTTTTTGTGGTGAAACATCATCTAAAACACGTACTTTAATACAAGCCAAAGCAGGCCCTTGTATCTGCTCTGCATGTGTAAAAAGATGTATGAAGATGCTAGAGGGTAAGGGAGTTATTTCTCCAAGTGAAAGTAGTAAGTTAAAAGAAACTGCTACAAGTAGTTTAGATCTTGATAATATACCAACTCCTCATGAAATAGCAAAGCATTTAGATGAGTATGTAATAGGTCAAGATGATGCTAAAAAGGTATTATCTGTAGCTGTCTATAATCACTATAAGAGATTAAAACATACAGATGAAGAAAGTGATGTTGAGTTAGGTAAGTCTAATATTTTACTAATAGGTCCAACTGGATCTGGAAAAACCTTATTAGTACAGACTTTAGCTAAGTTTTTAAATGTTCCTTTTGCAATGTCAGATGCAACTACATTAACAGAAGCAGGTTATGTAGGTGAAGATGTTGAAAACGTTATTTTACGTTTACTACAAACTTGTGATCATGATGTACAAAAAGCTCAAAAAGGAATAATTTATATTGATGAGATTGATAAGATTGCAAGAAAATCTGAAAATCCATCAATTACACGTGATGTTTCAGGTGAGGGTGTTCAACAAGCTTTATTAAAGCTAATTGAAGGTACTCTTGCTAATATTCCAAATCAAGGTGGTAGAAAGCATCCTCAAGGTGAAGCTACAAAGGTAGATACATCACAAATCTTATTTATTTGTGGTGGTGCTTTTGATGGTCTTGATAAGATTGTTGAAAAACGTGTATCTAAAAACTCAGGTATTGGCTTTGCTGCAACTGTTTATGGTAAGAATGATAAATTATCTCTTACTCAAAAATATCAAAAGACAGAGCCAGGTGATCTTGTAAAATTTGGTATCATACCTGAATTTATAGGTCGTTTACCTGTAATTGCTGCCTTATCTGAATTAGATAGAGATCAATTAGTAAGAGTTTTACGTGAGCCAAAGAATGCTGTAACTCGTCAATATGAAGAGTTATTTAGACTTGAGGGTGTTAATTTAGAATTTACTGAAGAAGCTCTTCAAGCTATTGCAGATATTGCTATTGAAAGACATACTGGTGCACGTGGCTTAAGATCTGTAGTTGAAGGTCTTTTATTAAATACTATGTATGACATACCATCTGTTAATAATGTTGAAAGTGTTATTGTAGATCAAAACACAGTAAAAACAGGTAGTGAGCCTCTTGTTATAAAAAAAGACGTACAACAAGCTAATAGTTAAATTTATAATGTAAAAAGGCTCATTATAAAAATATGAGCCTTTTTGTACTTATCTTTCATGATATTTACAATGTAAGTAGTTAGGTAATAAACACAAGATATGAAAGACAAAAAAGAAACAAATACAAAGGAAAAAATTCTTCCTTTAATAACGTTACGTGGACTTACTATAACTCCAAATTCTAACGTACAAATTTTAGCATCTCGCACAAAATCAATTGCAGCTTTTGAAAGTGCTAAGCAATCAGACGATAAAGAGATAGCTATATTTTGTCAATTATATGATGAAGATGAAGAGCCAGAGAGCAATCGCTTATTACAAATAGGTGTATTGTGTAAGGTTTTAAGTGGCGAGATGAGAGATCAGGACACATATCGTTGCTTAATCCGTGGTAAGAGCAGAATTAAGATTGTAAGAATCATAGATAATGAAGGTCCATTCCGTAAAGTTGTTTATGAGGATGTAGAAGAAGAGCTTCCAAGTGAAAATGACCAAAAACAAATAGTTGAAGCTGTTCAATCTGCATTAGCTTATGCTGTTGAACATTCATCAAGCTCTGTTAAGTATATTACTGATAGTTCTGTGCCAAAAGATTTAGTTGATAATCTTAAAAAAGAAAAGGATTTATCAATTCTTGTTGACACTATAGGTCAAATTATTATTGCAAGTCCTGCAGAAAAGAGAGCTATTTTAGCTACAACTGATGTTAAAAAGAGAGCTTATTTAGTTTTAACCTTATTAAATAATTACTCTTATAAAGCAGAATTAGATGCAAAGATTGCTCAAGATGCTCGCGATTCTATTGAGAAGAATCAAAAAGAATATTATTTACAAGAGCAATTAAAATCTATTAAAAAAGAGCTAAATTCAGATGGTGAAGAGGAAAACGATATTAATGAATATCGTCGTCAACTTCGTGCTTTAAAAGCTCCAGCTGAAGTTGAACAAAAGATTAATAAAGAGATAAGAAAATTATCTTTAACAGGTTCTAATAATTCTGAGTCTAATGTAATTAGAAATTATATTGAGACATTATTATCTGTGCCTTGGAATAAAAAGACCTCAATTAATAAAGATATTGAAATAGCTCGTGAGACTTTAGATAAAGATCATTATGGTCTTAAGAAAGTAAAAGAGAAAATTTTAGAATATCTTGCAGTTCAATCAAGAGCTGACCATCTACATGGTCCTATTTTATGTTTAGTAGGACCTCCAGGTATTGGTAAAACTTCACTTGCTGCATCTATAGCAAAGGCTACAGGTAGAAAATATGCTCGTGTAGCTTTAGGTGGTTTACATGATGAATCTGAAATTAGAGGTCATAGAAGAACTTATGTTGGTTCTATGCCTGGTAAGATCATTCAAAGCTTTATAAAAGTAGGTGTAAATAATCCTTTATTTTTATTAGATGAAATTGATAAGGTTTCTGTATCAAATCATGGTGATCCATCTGCAGCTTTATTGGAAGTTTTAGATCCAGAGCAAAATGTTGCATTTAATGATAATTACATAGAAGTTGACTATGATTTATCTAATGCAATGTTTTTAGCTACTGCAAATAGTTACAATATTCCAGCTCCTCTTTTAGATCGTATGGAGATTATTGATTTATCTTCATATACAGAAGAAGAGAAGATTCATATTGCAAAAGAACATTTAATTCCAAAGCAAATGCGTCTTAACACTTTAACAGCTAAAGAGTTTGAGATAAAAGATGATGCTTTAGTTGAATTAATTCGTTATTACACTCATGAAGCTGGTGTACGTAATCTTGAAAGACGTATAACTGAAATTTGTAGAAAGGTTGTTAAGGATATCTTAACAGCAGAGTCTTTAGCTAAGAAAGAGCAAGAAGAGATAAAAGAAGTTCAAGATGCATTAAATAATAGTGTATCTTTAGCAGAAAGTACTAAAGACATGTTATTATCACTTGATGATGAAGAAAGTACTAAATCTAAGTCTAAAGCTAAAAAGGCTACTACAACTGCTAAGAAGAAAAAGCATATTATTACTATTAAGAAACTACATGATATGTTAGGACCTAGACGTTATGATTTTACTTCTAAGTTAAATGATAACAAGGTAGGAATAGTAAATGGTCTTGCTTGGACTTCTTTAGGTGGTGATATACTTCAAATTGAAGCTGTAGCTGTTGAGGGTACAGGTAAGCATAAACTTACAGGTAAACTTGGCGATGTTATGAAAGAGTCTATCTCTGCTGCAACTACTGTAGTTAGAACTATAGCAAAAGACTTAAAATTAAAACATTCATTCTATGAAAAGAGTGATATACATATTCACGTACCAGATGGTGCAACACCAAAGGATGGTCCATCTGCTGGTATTGGTATGGTTACAGCTATTGTTTCTGCAATTACTGGTAATAAAATTAAATCAGATGTAGCAATGACAGGTGAAATTACCTTACGTGGTGATGTTCTTGCTATTGGTGGTTTAAAAGAAAAATTACTAGCAGCTCTTCGTGGTGGTATTAAGATAGCTATTATTCCAAAAGATAATGAAAAAGATCTTTGGGATATACCTGATAATGTTAAAAAAGGACTTAAGATTATTCCTGTAAGTCACATATCAGATGTATTACCTATTGCTTTAGAGAAATAGCCAAATGATTTTGATCCAACTACTATTTGGAACATCAACAATAAAGATGATGACAAGGATAGTAAAAAGGATAAGAAATAATATATAGGTATATATATGAATGATATGTTAACTAATGAAATGATAGATGTTGCTATTGAAAGTGCAGCTAAATTACAAAAGCCTTTAAAGAAGATGGCTTTAAAGTATGCAGATGCAAAAGCAAATAATGACACTTCATTTTATGAAAATTGTGATGTTTTAATTAAAACATTAAAGCCACTTTTAGTGGAGGTTGAGAATATGTTACCAACCTTGCGTGATATTGAGGATATGTTAGAGGCAACAGATGACAAGAGATTAGGTTATCTAAGGCAATTAACAACCTCTCTTGAGGATGAGTGCGTTATTCCACTACTTGAACTAATGTCTAAATTAAAAAAGAGTAATTAGTTTTCATTATCAACATATAAGAGCACTTTTATAGTGCTCTTATCTTATTAAATATTAAAGGTTTTTTTATGGGCAAGACTAGTGCTACAGGTTTTAGACGTATTTATAATGCTTTTTTTTATTCAATGAAAGGTTTTAAAGCAGCTTTTATTAATGAGGCAGCTTTTAGACAGGAGTTATTGTTAATACCTTTTTTTCATATAATAGCTTTTTATTTTTCACAAAGTTTAGCTACACTTTTAATTTTGTTAATTTTACCTTATTTAACTATAGCTTTTGAGCTTGTAAATTCTGCTATAGAAGCTGTAGTAGATAGAATATCAGATGAGTATCATGAATTATCAGGACGAGCAAAAGATATTGGTTCTGCTTGTGTTTTTATCTTTTTAGTTCTTACACCTTTATGTCATCTATTAGTAGTATTAAATTATTTTAAGTTAATAGAATTTTAGTAGTGTATGTGATATTTACTCTATCTTAAATAAGAAAGAGTAGTGTTGTTTTAATAACAAAAAATCACATTAAGTATTTTAGTTTTATGGTATTAAACTAATAAAGTTTAATAAAGGAGATTTAAGTTCTGTTTTTTATCTAAATAAGGATAAAGTAAATAAATATTGAAAATATTAGTCAATATAAACTATTTTTGTGAACTTTATCATATAATGATTTAGCTTTACATTTTTACCAAGACTAATGAAATAATTTTAAATATCTTTACTTATATGTTAATAAAAAGGTAAAATATGTAGAGTATGTTTATTGCTATTAATAAAATATATAATCTTGTCTTACAACTAAATTAATATAAATAAAAAATATATACTAAGACAATTATATATGGCAATTATTCTTAAAATGTATGTATATTTTTTATATATAAACTCTATTTATAGATTTTGTTTATTTAGATAGATATTATATGTTATTAAGATTTAAATTCTTTTCTTTAAAATCTCTTAGAGATTTATTTTGTATCATTATTTTACTTACTGTTAGCTTTAATTCTTATGCTCTAAAGAACAGTAAACATAAAGCTATTGCTGAAAACTATAAAGTTTACAGAGTTGCAGTAGATCCTTTTTTACCTCCTTTATCTTTTATTGATTCGCATGGAGAGTTTAGAGGCTTTGAAATAGCTTTATTAAAGGAATTCTCAAAAAGATCAAATATCAAGTTTAAATTTATACCAATGAACTTTGATGGTGTTGTACAAGGTGTTTTAGATGATAAAGTAGATTGTGTTTTATCATCATTAAGTATTACAGCAGATAGAAAGAATATTTTAGATTTTTCAGATCCTTATTATAAAACTAAAGTAGTATTACTTACTCGTGGTGATATTAATATTATGAGTGAGGCTGATAACTTTTATAATTTAAAGAATGTGCATATAGGTGTTAAAGCTAAAACTTTAGCTCATGATTTACTTAAGGAAAATAAAGACTTAAGAAATATTGAAATTAGTTTATTTGATTATAGATATAATGCTATTTTAGCAGTTATAAATAGAACTATTGATGGTTATATGGATGACTATGTTGCTTTACAGTATTCATTAAATTTTGCAGAAAATATTAATTTTCTTGATATACACGATCTTGATATCACTACAGAATATGCTTTTGCTGTAAAAAAAGGAAAGAATCAAGATTTATTACAAAGTTTCAATAAATATTTACAAGAAATAAAAGATGATGGTACTTTAAATAGTTTACGTTATAACTTAATAACAAAGAAAGATTTTAAAAGATAATTAAAAATAGTTCATGGTATTTTTATGTTGTTATTTAAAAAAACATAAATCTTTCTTATGTAGAAACAACGCAAATATCACATGTACTTAAAAAATTATTTTGTTAAAAATAAATCATCTTTTGTTAATAAATTTTAGTGTAACTATTTTTTACAATACGATATTTATAATATTTTTTTATAAAAATAGTGCGTTAGATCTCTTTTTTTAAATTAAATGAATTTATTTTTTATTAAAGATGTGCATAATTAAGAAAGTACACTGTAGTGCGATTTTAGACTATGGTGTGGTTTATTATTAATTATGAGGAGTTTATTGTGAATAAGAGCGAATTAGTTGAGAAAATTGCAAAAAAGTCTTCACTAACTTTAAAAGAATCTCAAGCTGCATTAAATGCATTTATTGAAACAGTAGGTGAAACCTTATCTCAAGGTGATACTATTACTTTAGTAGGTTTTGGTACTTTTTTAGTAAGAGATCGCAGTGAGCGTGAAGGCAAAAATCCTCGTACTGGTGAACCTGTGCATATTCCTGCATCTAAACTACCAGCTTTTAAAGCAGGTAAAGTTTTAAAAGATACAATAAATAAATAAGTTTTATATCAAAATTTTATAAAACTAATTGGCACATTGTAAAAAAAACAATGTGCTTTTTTATTTATAAAAATAAAAACATTCTTTTTAGTTTATGTATGTTAAAGTTCACAGTATATTTACTAATTCTGATATCTAACTTGTACCTTTTTAATTTAAGTGAACTTTTTATAGAAATTTTTTATTGATATTTAGATAAAAATAGAGTTTTTTTGTTTAAAGTATTTAGAAATTTTGTTTTGCTTTGTATAATCTAATAATTATTTTTTATGATACTTTTAGTTAAGAGTTCTCTTTGGAGATTTTAGATGTTATCTGATAAGCTACGTGCAGGTGTGCAAGGTAGGATATTTAAGTTAATTTTTATTATCATTATTATATCCTTCTTATTTACAGGTATTGGTGGATATTTAATTCCAAGATTAAATACAGATCCTGTAACAATTGGTGATTATAAAATTACAGCTCAAGAATGGACAAGTCAGTATAATCAACATACTCAAAGATTGCAAAGACAGTATGGTGCTGCAGCTTCTGATTTACTTGATAATCCAGAAGTTACTAAAAACATACGTAATCAAATTTTAGAGCAAATGGTTGATAATGTTGCATATAACAGTGCTGTATATGAAAGTAAGATTAGAATTGGTGATGAGCAGATAAAGGATGCTATTCGCTCAAATAAAGCATTTGAAAAAGATGGTAAATTTGATAATAATCTTTATTTAGCCACAATTCGTAATATGGGTATGTCACCTGAGTACTATGCTCATACTTTAAGAATGGCTTTAATGGCATCAACATTATCAGATCCTATTTTAAATTCATCTACTCAAGTATTACCTTTTGAAATTGATTTAATGACTAAATTAGTTAAAGAAAATCGTGTAGTTGATTTATATTCAATAAATTTAGATGCAGTTACTAAAGATGTAAAAGTAACAGATGAGGAAGCTAAAGCTTATTATGATGCTCATAATAAGGACTTTATGACTCATGCTATAAGTCAATTTACATATGTAGTTTTAGACTATAAAAATATAGCAAAGGGTATAAAAGTTACAGATAGTGAGATTGAAGAGTTCTTCAATATGCATAGTGATGAATATGTAACACCACAAAAGCGTGCTGCATATCAAATCGTAATTCCTAATAAAATAAAAGATCAAGATAAAGTAATTTCAAATGTTGAAAAAGCAATAAAAGCTAAGAAAGCATTTGCAGAGATTGCAAAAGAGAATAAAGATATTGTTTATTCTGATCTTGGTTTAGTTACAAAAGGTGAGTTATTATCATCATTAGAAGATGTTTTATTTAATTTATCATTAAATAGTGCATCTGATGCTATTAAGGATGCTAATGCAACTACATATCTATATCTTTATGATATAAAAGAAAGCAAAGAAGCAAGTCTTGCTGATATGAAAGATAAAGTTAAAGGTGACTTAATTGCTCAAAAGGCACGTCAACTTTACAATGATAAAGTGCAAACATTATCAGATTTAACTTATGAGAATCCAGACTCATTAGATGTAGCTGCTGATGCTTTATCATTAACAGTAGAGGAGTCAGGTCCTATACAACAAGGCAATTTAAGAGCATTACCTATGCCTTTAAATCAATCAGTATTAGATGCAGCATTTAATGAGGAAAATATAAGTTCTCATATAAATTCATCTGTAATTACTGTATCTGATGATATTTCTGTTGTTATTAATGTCAATGACTTTACTCCAAGTGAGTTAATTCCATTTGATAAAGTACAAAAAGAAGCTATATCTCTTTGTCAAATTGCAAAAGCACAAGATAGTGCAAAACAAATATTAGAGACTTTTGCAAAAGATAGACAAGAGAATAAAGATGTAGCTTTTGATAAGAATCTTATTACAGAGACTAAGAAAGATGCTGTTATTGTAAGAGGTGATGATTCTATTGTTGATTTAGAGTTTAATTACTCAATTTTTGCAATTCCTAGTGATAAGATAGGTAACTTTATTGTTGCAAACAATAAAAATGAGATGACTTTAGCTATCTTAAAAGGTTTTAGTGAAAATAAAGACTTTAATAGTCCAACATATACAGATATATTACGCACCCAAATGATGCAATTTAATGAACAACGTATAAGAGCAATGCTTTATTCAGGTGCAAGATCTCTAAATAAGATCGAATATAATAAAGAGGCAATTGACCTTGTAAATCAAGAAGTTAATAACGAAGAATAGTCTTTTTATAAAAATTATACGTTTTTTTTAAAGCTTAGGTCTTTACGGATCTAAGCTTTTATTATTTAATAGTATGCACATTTCTTATTAAAGGGTTATTTTTAAATGAATTTACATGAATATCAATCAAAAGACTTGTTAAAAGCTTATGGACTTCCTGTACCTGATTTTAGAGTAAGTAAAAAAGCAATAGGTATTGGTAAAGCTGCTTATGAATTGTCCCCAGGTCCTTTTGTATGTAAATGTCAAATTCATGCTGGTGCTCGTGGTAAAGCAGGTGGTGTAGTTGCTGTTGATACTCCAGCTCAAGCAGAAGCTTTTGCTGCAAAATGGCTTGGTAATCGTTTAGTTACAAATCAAACAGACTTAGATGGTAAATTAGTATCTAAAATCTTAATTGAAAGAGCAACAGAGTCTGTTCGTGAATTATATATAGGTGCAACTATTGATAGAACAGCTGCTGCCCTTACTATTATGGCATCTGAGTGTGGTGGCATGTCAATTGAGGAAGTAGCTGAACTTCATCCTGAAAAAATTTTAAAAGTACAAATAGATCCAATGACAGGTCCTCTTCCTTATCAAGGTAGAGAATTAGCTTATAAACTAGGTTTACAAGGTAAACAAGTTAATGAGTTTACAAAGATCTTTGTTGGCATTGCTAAGATGTTTATTGAAAAAGATTTATCTTTAATTGAAGTTAATCCTTTAGCTGTTACTAAAGATGGTGATCTATTATGTCTTGATGCTAAGATAAATATAGATCCATATTCTTTATATAGACATCCTGAATTTAGTGAACTTGACGATCCATCTCAAGAGGATAGCAGAATAGCAAGAGCAGTTGCCTCAAACTTTAGTTATGTGCCATTAGATGGCACTATAGGTTGTCTTGTAAATGGTGCAGGACTTGCTATGGGTACTATGGATATTATTACAAATTCAGGTGGATCACCTGCAAACTTTCTTGATGTTGGTGGTACTGCTACACGTGAAAGAGTAATGGAAGCATTTAAGATTATTTTAGAAGATAAAAACGTAAAATGTATCTTAGTTAATATTTTTGGTGGTATTGTCCGTTGTGATTTAATAGCAGAAGGTATTGAAGGAGCTGTAAAAGAAGTAGGTACTAATGTTCCTGTAGTTGTAAGACTTGAGGGTAACCATGCAAAAGAGGGTGCTTTAATCTTACAAAATTCAAACTTAAATATTATTACAGCAAACAATCTAAGAGAAGCAGCAGAGGCTGCAGTTCGTGCTGCTAACTCTTAATAAGGTCTATATATGAGCATATTAATTGATAGAAATACAAAGGTTATTTGTCAAGGTTTTACAGGTTCACAAGGAAGTGCTCATTCAGAGCAATGTCTTGCGTACGGTACTATGTTAGTAGGTGGTGTAACTCCAGGTCGTGGTGGTTCTACACATTTAAATTTACCTGTTTTTAATACAGTAAAAGAGGCTGTGAATGCAACTAATGCAACAACTAGTATGATCTTTGTACCACCTCCATTTGCAGCTGATTCAATTTTTGAGGCTATTGAAGCTAATATTGAGCTTATAGTATGTATTACAGAGGGTATACCTATTATTGATATGTTAAAGGTAAAAGAGAGATTAAAAAGATCTAATTCTATGTTAATAGGACCTAATTGTCCTGGTGTAGTAACACCTGGTGAGTCTAAGGTTGGTATTATGCCAGGTTATATTCATTCAAAGGGTAAGGTGGGTATTGTATCTCGTTCTGGTACTTTAACATATGAAGCTGTAAAACAGACTACAGATGCAGGTTTTGGTCAATCAACTTGTGTAGGTATTGGTGGAGATCCAATACAAGGTTCTAACTTTGTTGATATCTTAAAGCTTTTTGAGAAAGATGAGGCAACAGAAGCTGTTGTTATGGTAGGTGAAATAGGTGGTACAGCAGAGCAAGAGGCAGCTCTTTTTATTAAAGAGCATATGACAAAGCCTGTTGTATCCTATATTGCAGGAGCAAGTGCTCCTAAGGGTCAAAGAATGGGACATGCAGGTGCCATTATTTCAGGTTCAAATGCAAGTGCTAGTGCTAAGTATAAAGCATTAAAGGATGCAGGTGTATTTGTGGTACCAACAGCTGCAGATATTGCAGATGGCTTACGTGAAGCTACAGGATGGAATTAAATTTTTAAATTTATATAAAACTAAGTTTTAGCTAATTTTTATATATTATCATAGTTAGCAATTTAAAGATGTATATCCACATATATGAAATTAAGTTATAGATTCTTCTAGATTAACCCTAATCTTTGAGATATTTGTAATAAATTTTATAGAATCTCGTAGTAGTAAGTAAGCAAAGGTCTCAAGCTAACACTTGGGACCTTTTTTATTGACAAAATAAATCATTTTATTACATTTTAGATAAACTTTCATATTCTGCAAATTAAAAATAACTTAATTTAAACAAATCTAAGTAAAAGTTTAAGTTTTATTAATAATAGTATTTTATTATTTTTATGGTACAATCAAAATAATAGATTTTGTGTTTTTACACACATAATTTATAATCTATAACTTTTCATAGTAATTATAAGCTTTTAAATTATTTTATTTACTTTCATATGAGGTTTTATATGTCTCAACTTTTATTATTTAGTGCATCTGGTTATAAAGATACAGGTTATCTTGTTCATACTAGAGAATATATTGCTGAGTTTTTAAAAGAAAATAATCTTGAAAACGAAGATATTTTATTTATTCCTTTTGCAGGTATAAGACGTACAAATGATGAATATGAACAAAAAGTTCAAGAAGCTTTAAATAAGACTAATGTTAAGTCTATTCATCGTTTTGAAAATATGAAAGAAGCTGTTAGATCTGCAAAAGTTATCTTAGTTGGTGGTGGTAATAGCTTTGCTCTTTTAAATAGTCTATATAAGCATGATTTATTAAAAGAGATTTATGATAGAGTAAATTCAAATGAAGCTGTGTATATTGGTTGGTCTGCAGGTTCTAATCTTGCAGGTAATACCATTATGACCACAAATGATATGCCAATTGTAGAGCCAGAAAGCTTTAAAGCTCTAGGTCTTTTCCCTTATCAAATTAATCCTCACTTTATTTCAGGTAAAATTCCAGGACATAATGGCGAAAGTCGTGAAGAACGCTTACAAGAATATTTAATTGTAAATCAAGAAGATAAGGTATATTGCATACCTGAAGGTAGTGCTATTAAGTATGTAAATGGCAAAGTTAAGATTATAGGTCATAATGATGCATTTATTTTAACCTATCCAATGCAACAACAAATTCTTGAATTAAATAAAGAGTATTAATTTATGCAAACAATTAATTTAATAGCAGCACTATTAGGTATTGTTGCTGTAGTTTATTTTCTAATTAAAAAAGTAGAGACTAAAACTGTACTTATTTGTGTAGGTTTAGCTTTATGTGTGGTTTCATTAAAACCACTTGAGGCTTTAACAGCATTCTCTGCTACCATGGTTCAAGCTACTTTAATTAAAGCTATCTGTGCTAGTATGGGTTTTGCCTATGTTATGAAAGTAACAAAATGTGATCTACATTTAGTACAATTATTAACAGTACCTCTAAAAAATGTAGGTTTCTTCTTAGTGCCTCTTTCTTTTGCTGTTACTTTCTTAATTTCTATTGCTATTCCATCAGCAGCAGGTTGTGCTGCAGCTGTAGGTTCTACCTTAATTCCTCTACTTATGGCATCAGGTGTACACCCAGCAATGGCAGCAGCTTCAGTTCTAGCTGGTACTATGGGTGGTATGTTAAGCCCTGGTGTATCTCACACAGCTTTAATTTCAGAAATTTCAGGTGCAGCAGTTCCTGATATCGTTATGGTACACATGCCAAATGTATTAGCATCAGCAGGTGTTGTAATGATATCTTTAATTGTTATGACCTTTGTATTTAAAGACTATAAAAAAGGTCATGTATTTACAAATGAAAATGCTGAAGATAAGAAAGTAGATATTGGTAAGACTAATGTTATTTTTGCTCTTCAACCATTAGTTCCTCTTGCAATATTAATTGTAGGTGCTACATCACTACGTGAGTACGAGTTTTTAGCATGGACCTCAAAATTAGGTGTTGCTGAGGCTATGTTCTTAGGTGCTATTGTAACTTTATGTATCACAAGAACAAAACCTGCAAATCTATTTAAAGAGTTCTTCAATGGTATGGGTCACTCTTATGCACATATTATTGGTATTATTATAGCAGCATCTGTATTTGTAGCAGGTCTAAAAGCTTGTGGTGTTATTGACTTAATTATTGAGTGGTTAAAACAAGAAGAGAGCTTTGTACGTGTAGGTGGTACTTTTGTGCCATACATTATGGCTACAATTACAGGCTCTGGTGATGCTGCAGCAATGGCATTTAATAAGGCTGTTACAATTCATGCAGCTGATCTTGGTTTTGATCAAGTACGTTTAGGTTCTGCTGTTGCTATGTCTGCTGTTTTAGGTAGATATGCATCTCCAATTCTAGGTGCATGTATTATTGTATCTGCAATTGCTGGTGTTTCACCATTTGAAATTGTAAAGAGAAATATAGTAGGTGCAACTTTATCTGTATTTGTAATTGCTTTTGTAATTCTATAAGATAAATCCTAAAACCTAAATTAATAAAAAACTCCAAAATATAAAAGTTTTGGAGTTTTTTCATATTTAGATGTAAATAAACTTGCACTTTTAAAGTTTAAGTTTTGTTTTACTAGATGTATTATCATCTTTTGCATAGCTTACTAATAAAGCTTTTATTTCAGCATTTTCTGTAGTATCAATAAGCTTTGATATCTTCTTTTTTACATCTGTATAAAGCACATCTAAGACTGCTTTTACATAATTTACATCATCATATTCTAAAGCTTTTTCTACAAGTTTTAATTTAAGAGTAGGAGTCATTTGTACTTTTGATGCAAAAGTTTTTATAAAATCAACATCATGTGTTATAAAGATATTATCTAAATTAAATTTAGCTGATAATTTAAATTCTATATTAAACTTATTTAAAAGTTTCAAAAATAGATTTAAAGATTTAAATCTTACTGTCATATCAAAGAAGAAGTCTTGATATTTTTTACCTTTAAATACTATAGAGTTCATAAAATCATCATTACTAAACTCAAAATCTAAAGATAGAAGATAGTCAAAGATAAGTTCTTCATTATTAAGCATAGCTACAACTATAAGCAAAGATAGCTCTTTATCATTAAAGATTTTCAAAGAAACTAAGAATTTAAGAATAGAGAGACGTTCTTTTTCATCTAAGACTTTAGCACCTAATGCTTCATAGAAATTATTATCTTTATCATATTGAAGTTCTGTTGATATATAGCGTTGTTCATTTAAATCTTTAATGACTAAGGATAGGGCATAAAAGGCATCTTCATTAATTGCAAAGATATTTTTAGTTTTAGTTGAAATATCATCAAATTCATTTTCACTTAATTTAAATTGAGCCTTATTTTTAATAAGTAATTCTACCTTATCAAGTGAACCATAACGACAAGCATAAGAGAGGGCTCTATTTAAAAAGTAGATGTCTTTATTATTTTCAAAGATAGCATTTACATCATCAAAAGATCCATATAAAACTCTATCTTCAAGATAAAGACTTGCTTTAATTGGAGATAATTTAGCAATTTCTTTTGCACTTTTTATATCATTACTATCAGGAAATAGCTTTAATATTTCTTGTAAATTATGCATTCTTGCAAAGTTCTTTATCTCATTTGTATGAGCTTTTATGTATTTATCATAAATTTGAGAACTTTCTTTATCAAAACAATCTTTATGCAATAAATAACCTAAAACTAATCTAATTGCATAAAAAGTACTGTAATCACTTGGATTAAGTTTTGGAGTAACAAAGATATAGTTAGTTAGATTAGAGTGTTTTTCTATTATTGCATTTGATACTTTTTTATAGTGAGCTTCAGTAAAGATAAAATCTAAATTTAAAGCAAAAATAGTAATATATGAACTTAAATCATTAAGCTTTCTTACATGTTTAAAATCAATCATATCACTATCAGTAATAGAGTATAATGATTTAGCATGTAGTTCTTTAATGTTAGGGCAAAAGTATAAAGCTTCATCTTCTAAATACTTTGTATCATCATGTAAAGAAATAATTTCATCTTCTGTATATTTATGTGATATTAAGTATTGTTTATCACTTGTATATAGAGATCCATTATAACTTGAGTAAATTTTATTATTATTAACTTCAAATTCTATTTGATGATTATATCTATTTAAGCAGGTAAAATAGATTATTTGAAAATCATAATTATAAGATACATCTTTGACTTTATTGATATTTTTATAACATTCATTTAATTTATCTAAACTAATATTAGTTTTATTTACACTTCTATAAATGTCATATTGACCTATAAAGCCTTCATTTATAATGATTTTTTTAATATTTACATTATTAGTATAATTTAAAATAAAGCGTTCTACTAAAGGAGTTCTTTCATCAAAGATTAAAGTAGAATCTGATCCTATATAAGAGACTACTTCAGTTGATGAGTCTTTATCATATTCATAGTATTGATTTTTTGAAATAGACATAATTATTACCTAATATTATTAATTAAATTTAACTTAAGTTAGCATATATTTTATATATTAAGGTAATAAAAGATTATTTTTTATCAATAGATAAGATCTAGTTTTAGATATGAAGTATTTACAAGTAGATAAAAAAAATCCATAAGCATCTGTATATATACTTATGGATTTAATCTGAAATATAAAAACTAATTATTTATTAGCTGCAAGAATTACAACATCTTGAATTACTTTAGATGCTGCTTTTAATGATTTAACAGGTAAGTATTCAAAAATTGAGTGGAAATTATGAGCACCTGTAAAGATATTAGGGCATGGTAGACCTTTTTGAGATAAAACAGCACCATCATAACCACCACGCATAGGGATAATCTTAGGTTCAATACCATTTTGCTTATATGAATTTAAAGCAAGTTGAATTGGTAGAGAATCAGTAGTCTTTAATGCGTTAAATACATTCTTGTATCTATCTGATAGAGAGATTTCAACCTTACCTTCAACAAAGTTATTAAATTGATCTGCAAGTGTTTGTAAAAATTGCATTCTTTGAGCATATTTTTCTTCATCAAACTCACGCACATCTAGTTTTAAAACAGTTTTAGCACTATTACCACTTAGTTCTTTAACCCAATAGTAGCCCTCTCTATTTTCTGTATATTCAGGAGCTTCACCACCTGGTAGCATAGAGATGAACTTGTGAGCAAATAATAAAGAGTTCTTTAATTTACCCTTAGCACTCATAGGGTGAGCTGATTTACCTGTAAATGTAACAACAGCATCGCCTGCATTCCAGTTTTCATAGATAAATTCGCCAATACCACAGCAATCTAAGCAATAGCCAAAATCTGCATCAATTTCAGATACATCAAATCTCTTAGCACCTCTTAGACCTTGTTCTTCATCAGGAACAAAGCATACATAGATATCACCATGTTTTACATCTTTATTTTCAACAAAGTATTGAACCATATCCATGATAGCAGCAATAGCAGCTTTATCATCAGCACCTAAAAGAGAAGTACCATCTGTATGAATAATTTCATCGCCTACATAATTTTTAAGTTCAGGGAACTCTTCTTCTTTTAAGAAGATATTTAAATCTTTATTTAAGCAGATATCGCCACCTTCATATTTAGTAATTTGAGCTTTTGTATCTGCTTTTTGTTCAGCTGAGGTATCTAAGTGAGCAAAGAAAGCAATCTTAGGGGCACCTTCACAGTTTGCTGGTAGTAAAGCTGTAGTAATAGTGGTATCACGTACTTTTACATCTTTTAGACCAAATTCTTCTAATTGAGATGCAAGCAGTTTAGCAAGATCCATTTCAGTTGGATTTGATGGCATAATACCAGCAGCACCATTTTCTCTGCTAGTTGTTGTATTAATTTTTGTGTATTCGATAAATCTATCAACAATATTCATATAGAGTATCCTCTTTTAATCTCAAAGTATTTAAATAAAACCCTCTTTTATTATATCAGTAAAATAAAGAAAAATTTAACTTTTATGAACTTATGTATTATTACATTTAAGTTAAGTTTTCTATTTTAAAGATAATAGTAAAATCTATTTACATAATAAATTTTAATTTAAAATTGATTTTTATAAAAGAGAAATAAAGTATATAAGAATAATAAAGAATTTAATTTTAAGGTGAATGTAAGTTAAAGTTGTAAATTATAGTTTTTTAAGTTAAATATAATGTATATAAAAAAATAAGGTACATAAATAAAAATATAGTGATAAAATTAAACATAAGATATTTTTTACAAAATATTTGTTTTATTTATGTATTTATAATATTTTTTTGAGGTTTATATGTTATGGTTTTATAATTTATCTGTAAAATCAAAATTAATTTTTTCATTTGTCTCTATTATTATAATGACATTACTTTTATCAGTAACCTCTGTTATTACTAATAGTAAAAATGTTACTTCATCAACAGAGGTTTATATACTTCTTACAAAATTTAATGATAGAGGTGTAGAAGTATCAAAAGAAATTTTAGAATTAGATTCAGATATTATAGCCTTTCTTGCTAAAAAAGAAATAACTTTAAGTAATTCTGATAAAGATTTATTTAAAGCAAATATACAAAAGCGTTTAAATAATTTAGAAAAAATAACAAATTCTCTTGTTAGTACTAAATTAGGTAGTATAGATGCTCCTCAATCTTTTAGTTCACTTGTAGATGATATTAAATCTAGTATAAAGAGCTATAAAAACGATATAGAGTTTAAAACTTTTAATTATCTTTATAAAGATATGAGTAATGCTCTTGATGACTATATTTTAAATATTCAAAAAAATAGAAAAGAAATTACTAAAAAGCTTGATCTTATGACTAAGGTGCAAATAGATAAAGCTATAAATTACTCAAATTCATTAAGTGATCCTACAATGTTTTATTTAGGAATTATCTTTACCATAATAGCTTTAATTTTAACTTTAATTATAAGTATGATTATGATTAGTTATATAACAAAGCAATTAAAAAATCAGATGTCATATATAACTAATATGGCAAAGGGTAATTTTATATTTGATTTAGATAAGTTTTATAAAGATGAATTTGGCAAATGTTCACGTGCTATTTTAGAGATGAAGGACTCTTTATCTAATACTTTAAATGAGGTATTTTCACATATAAATGAGACTAAGGTTGATTTAGATGAAGCTCAATTACAAATAGCATCTATTAATAAGAATTTAATTCAAGCTGAGACTCAAAGTACTACAATAGCTGCTGCCTCAAATGAAATGGTATCAACAACAACAGAGATATCACGCAATTGTATGAGTGCAAGTACAGCATCAGCAGAATCTAAGGATATAACAGATATAGGTGTAGATGAGGTACGTCATTCTATTACTAATATAAAAGAGCAAAGTGATTTAGTATCCTTAAATGCAAAGAAGATAGAAGAGCTTGCACAAAAGAGTTTAGCTATATCCTCTATTGTAAATACTATTGATGATATTGCATCACAGACTAATTTACTTGCTTTAAATGCGTCTATTGAAGCTGCACGAGCAGGAGATGCAGGTCGTGGTTTTGCAGTTGTTGCAGATGAAGTTCGTACTCTTGCTATACGTACAGCTAAATCTACAAAAGAGATTTCAAAGATGGTAGCTGACATTCAAAATGATGCCACATTAGCTACAAATTCAATTAATGATAGTGCTATGAGCATGATTGATGTATCTAATAAGGCTATAAATGTAGAGCAGCTTTTACGAGATATTACTAATAAAGTTGATGATGTAAATATGCAAATTACGCAAATCTCAACAGCATCTGAAGAGCAAAGTACAGCTACAGCTGAGATTTCAGCTCATATACAAGATGTAACTTCACTTACACAAGATATATTAAATGAAGTAAATGCAGTAACAAGTGTTATAAATGACACCAATAATGCTTTAGATTTAGTAAATCAAAATTTATCATTCTTTAAACTTAAGATGTAGAAAATACATATATTTATATAAAAGGATTTTTTTAAGTAGAAAACTATTTATAAAAATCCTTTTTTTATTTAAATTATAAAAAAAATATAATTTATAAAAATCATTTAAAATCAAATACATAATTAAAACAAAATGATAAGTCATATCAATAAATAATTCTTATCACATATAAATGATAAGACGTATCATGTAGAATTTTCTTTTTTTTAAATTTCTATATAATGGGCTCATACAAGTTATAGAAGAGATTGTTTAGAAACTTCAAGAGAAGTTTTTAACAAAAACAAAAAATTAGTTAAATTTAAAAGACAAGAGTTTTTTACTTTTATGCTTATCTTAGTAACTTTACAAATCTTAAAGATTATGTGATGGACAAGATAGGGAAAGTAAAAAGGAGAAAAAAATGAGATTAAATTCATATAAATTATTTGCTATTGGTTTTGTTGCTTTAGCAGGCGTTAGTTTTGGTGTAGCAGCATCAAATCATGTAGATACAGTAAAAGTAGAAAAAGCATCTGTGTACAATGTACACTCAACTTATGCAAATAGACAAAACATTAATATTGAAGGCAAAATTGTAGCTTATTTAGGTAATGGTACTTATAAGTTTGCAGATGTAGATGGTAAAACAATTAGTTTAAATCTTGATGATTCTTTTGATTGGTCTCAAGTACAAAAAGATGAGCTAATTTCACTAAATGCTGTTGTAGTAAAAGATTTTATTACTCCAAAGCTATTAGGTAAAAGTGCAGTAGCTATCTAGTAGACAACAAGTAGACCTTAGTTTTAAAGAATTTAGTAAATAAAAAAGAGATACCTAAATGATATGGACTTTAGGTATATAAAAGACTCTTTTTAAGGAGATTTAAATGAGAACATTAATATCAACACTAGTTTTATCATTAGTTGCAACAACAAGTATTGCAAGTGCAAATGCACCAATTGGTTTTAACAGCATTGAAGATAGCTCTGTGAAAACAGTTTTTGCAAAGAATATTAATACACAAGTAGTTAATCTTGAAGGTTATATAGTAAAGAGCAAGGGTATTGATACTTACGAATTTAAAGATACAAATGGTGATAAGATTGATTTATCTTTAAGCAAAAGTGCTCTTGAAAATATTGATAGCTCTGCACTAGTTAAAGTACAAGCAGAAGTTAAAAAAGATTTTGTAAAGACATCTTTAGTTGGAATGAGAGTTAGCAACATCTAAAGATTAAAGAAGATTTCATACATATTCGCTTATAAAGGTAACTAAAAGAAGTATATGCTCCTACATGTACTTCTTTTTTTGCTTTATATCTAAGTAATATGAGATTTACTTTTTTACATAAAAAAGAACTTTTTTAGTTTAAGTAATAACTAAAAATCACAAGGACATCCTTACTTATCTTAATTTTTAAACAAAGTCTTTTACTAAATAATGCCCAAGATGGGCATTTTAGTAAATTTAAGCTTTTTCATTTAAGATATTAAGTTTAGCACGTGCTTTATCATCTATTTTAAGACAAGAGTAAAGCTCACCTAAGATACTTTCAAGCTCATTATAAAGATTATATGGATAGTTTAGTATAAGCATACCAGATCCACACATACCAAAAACCTCATCTTGCTCATTCACTTGTAGTGATACATTTAATAAAGGTACATTAAGTCTCTTTATATCTTGAATAAGATTTTTAGAATGATCATTTTGTTTGCCTAAAATTGGATACCAAATAGCATAAATGCCTGTAGACCATCTAGTTAGACCTTGTTTCAGTGCTTTAACTAAGTGTATATAATCATTTTTAATTTCATAAGATGGATCTATTATGCAAAGACCACGTCTTATAGGAGGAGGCAGTAGGGCTTTTAAAGAATCAAAACCATCTGTTTTTAAGATATTTACACGTCTATCTCTTTTAAAAAGATTAGTTAAAGAATCAATTTCACCTACATGCATATCAACAAAGGTTAATTTATCACATTCACGAGTTAGTGATGCTGAAATATAAGGTGAGCCTGGATATTGCTCTTTTTCATCTTGTTGTAGAAAATCATAGACTTTATAAAATTCAGGTACTAATTTTCTTAGCTTATCATTATCAGCAATTTTACTAATACCTGTTTTATATTCTTTATTTTTACTTGCAAAAACAGAGTCTAATTTATAAAGACCTGCACCACTATGTGTATCAAGAACAAAGTATGGTTTTTCTTTTTGATTTAAACTTCTAAGAATAAGACATAAAGTCATATGTTTTAAGATATCAGCATGATTACCTGCATGATATCCATGTCTATAAGATAACATTATATAGAACCTCGCTCAATAATGCTCTCAAGCTCTTCTTGTTTTAAAAGCCAATCCATTTCAAGTTCATCAAGCTTAGCTTGAATATTAGCTCTATCCTTTATAGTACTCTCAATTTCTTTAGCATCTTTATTATAAAAATCTTCATTTGCCATATTTTCATCAATATGCATAAGTTCTTTTTTTAATTTATCCATTTGACTTTCAATTTTTTCAATAGCAAGTTTATATGGACGTAATGCTTGTCTAAATTGAGCTTGTGCTTTTTTATCTTCTTTTGTTTTATAAAGATTTTGAGAAGGACTTGCACGCACTTCATCTTTTAGACTTTCTCTATATTCTTTATTTTTTTGATTTAAGAATTCTTTATAGTCATCTAAATCACCATTAAACTCAGATACTTTATGATTATCAATCATAACAAGTTTATCTGCTATAGCCTCAAGTAGATGTCTATCGTGAGATACTAAAACCATAGCCCCCTCAAAAGTAGAGAGGGCAAAAGATAGTGCTTCACGCATCTCTAAATCTAGATGGTTTGTAGGTTCGTCTAAAAGAAGTAAATTTGGTTTTTGATAGGCTATAAGGCATAGAGCAAGACGAGCTCTTTCACCACCTGACATTTGATTTACATTTAAAAGAGCTTTATCTCCA
>JARHZF010000095.1 GCA_029258325.1 Anaerobiospirillum sp.
TTTTCTAAACTTTTGTAAAAATTATATATAATATTATGTTTTATAATACTTTTTTGTAAATAAAAGATGCTTATATTTGATGTTTTTTTAATGTAAAATATGCTTTAATAAATATCTTAAAAATATATTTTTATATGTCTTAAAAAAACTTATATATACTTGCTTATTTTGAGGTTTTATTTTACTTATGGATACAAGAAGAATTAAAACTTTAATTTCTGTTGCTAAACTTTATTATGAGTCTAATTATAATCAAGATGAAATTGCAAAGAAGTTAAATTTATCAAGACCTACAGTATCGCGTATGCTTAACTATTGTAAAGAAAAGAAAATTGTGCAAATTAAAATTATTAATCCTTTTGAAGAATTTGCCACAATTGAGCGTGAACTTGAAGAAAAATATAAATTAAAAAAGGCTATAGTTACTTATTCATCTATTGATTCACCAAATGAAATTTTAAATGCTATATGTGCAAAAGCTGCATCTTATTTAAATGAAAATATTTCAGATGGTGATGCTATTGGTGTGTGTTGGGGAGAAACCTTATATCAAATAGCTAAAATGCTAAATCCTCGCATGGTACGTGGTGTACGTATTGTGCAATTAAAAGGTGGTATTTCTCATACTTTAAGTACAACACATGCTCATGAAATTGTAGAAATATTTTCCCAAAGATTTAATGCTATAGGTTCATATTTACCTTTGCCTACTTTATTTTCATCAAATAAAACAAAGCAAATAGTCGATCAAGATCCATATATTCAATCATTATTACAAGCAGGTATTGATACAAATATAGCTTTATTTACAGTAGGTGCTGTACAAGAGGATTCTTTATTATTTAAGCTTGGTTATTTTTCACAAAGACAAAGAAAGATGCTCTCAAAAGTTGCTGTAGGTGATATTGTGTCACACTTAATTGATAAAGATGGCAAGCTTTGTGATGAAAGTTTAGATGAAAGAACTTGTGGTATTTCTCTTGAAAATTTAAAGAAGAAAACTACTAGAATCTTAGTTGCTGGTGGTTCTAAAAAACATGCTGCAATTCAGGCTGCTTTAAATGGTGGTTATCCAAATATTTTAATTACAGATCAATTTACAGCTCATAGTTTAATTTAGAAAAAATAAAGCTATAGGTATTAGATATAGTTCTTATAGCTTTTAATGCTTTGAAAATAAAAATGGCTCATAAAAGAGCCATTTTGAAGTGGATTATTAAGATATTAAGAATTATTTTTTAAAAAAGCATTAACTTCATCTAAACTTGGATATGATAGTTGTGTGCCTTTTTTGGTAACACTTAAAGCTGCAAAAGCAGAACCAAATTTCATAGCTTCAATAACATCATGATGTTTTACATAGTTTGAGGCAAATGAACCTATAAATGCATCACCTGCACCTGTTGTATCAATAGCATTAACCTTAAATGGTGGTAGTTTTTGACAAGTATCATGAGTTACTATCATACTGCCACGTGAACCCATGGTTACAAGCACATTTTTAATAC
>JARHZF010000210.1 GCA_029258325.1 Anaerobiospirillum sp.
TAATTTACTTTTTATTTGTAAAATAAATAAAAGTTTTATAAAAAATATTCTTTACAAAGAAATACTTTTTCTTAAGTGTTTGATTTTTACTTAAAATAAAACAGTTTTTACGTTAAAATTTAAAAAACGTATTGTTTAATTAAAAAATACTTATATATTAAAAGGTTAGATATTACAATATTTCTTGCAAACACTTGTCTATATGCTAAAAGAATAGATGTTGTTACTAAAAACAAATTTTACTAGTTATAAAACAGATCTCGATTTAGCTTTATCAAAATATATCTTACACCTTAGGTAATAAATGGTTTTATACAATCTTTTCTATATAAAAAAAACTAAAATAAGAAAGCAAAGATAACATTTGTAAAAAACAAAAAGATAAGATCTTATCAAGCTAATTATTAAACTTGTAGATAACAAAAACTAAAGTTAATCACTATAAGAGCATCATAAGTATAAGCAAACTATTATCCATCTGTAAACAAATGTGAAAGTCTCTTTTTATCGTAACTTTCGGCTATTTCTAGGATCAATTTAAATAAGGCAAAATTTAGAAGCCTTTTTCTGTGAACTTTTTTATACTTTTTGGCGTTTTAGATACATTTTAAGTGTTTGTGTATGTATAATTTTTTCGTCCTGGATTTTGGGGGTATTTTGGTAGGGTTTTTCTAACGATTTTGTGGTTATTTTTACTTATTTATCAGTATGTTATCTATTTTCTTTTGATTTTTTTTAGACAACACTTTTTCGACCTTGTTTACACACAAAGTTATAAAAGTGTTTTTTTTATTTAATTTAGCCTAAAGCTTTTATTTAACGCCTTTTTCGCTTTTTATTCTTGGATTTTGTCGTCTGCCTAGATTTAGACTTCTTCTGCCCATTTAGTATGCTATCTAAATTTAAAGGCTTTCCTGTTTCAGCTTCTATCTCTCTTTGTATATGTATATTGAGACAGTATTGACTTATATTGTTCAGTATTTGCTCAAATGCAGTTCCTAAGTTTCTTACACAGAACTCTACATTCTCCATATCTTTTTCTATCTTTGCCCTTACATCCTCATCTAGTTGAGATAATCTTTTTTCATTTTTATAAATATTCTCTTTGCCAAGACTTATTGTACATCTATCTATAAGCTCTAATATCTTAGTCTTTTCATTTTCATCTAAATCATCAGGTAAAAGCTTATCACTCATATATTTCATATAAGAGAACAAATCTAAACCTGTAAAGTCTACAAAGTCCATAGGATGGTAGTTATCCTCATGGAAGATATTTAATTTTTCCTCTATATCATTTCCATCTTCATCTTTAACTACTCTTGTTACTGTCTTTGCCATTTTAAAAACGTCAGTTACACTCTTAAAGCCTAAAAGCTCAAGTGCAAATGAAGCTCTAATACGTAAATTAGCTAATACCCAAGTTAGATAAGACTGTATGTTTACATTATTAATAATACAAGTATTACATATTGTAGCAAGACATGCTAAAGCATTGCATCCTACATCATTGTGCATAGATAAGGATTTTGCTCTTAAATAAACAATACCCTTTATAGCACGCTCTGCTCTATTAGTTGTAAGCTCTATACCTGCATTTTCTATAAACTCTTGTAGTGATATATAACGGATAAAGATATAAGATAAAGCTTGATTGAACACATCACTATCTGCAGATGGAGCTTTTATTCCAGCTTCATTTATAATGATACTCTTAAAGCAATGATAGTTATCATTGTATTCTTTTATCTTTTCAAAAAGAATTTTATAAGCATCTTTACTCTTACTTTGTCTAATTGCAAGTAATTCTTTTTCAAGTTCTTTTACTACTTCATCATAATTTACAGACAATAAGCTGTTATAACGCATTAATACCTCTCTATCAAAAGAGAAGATAAGATTTAAAAAGAAGAAGATTTCAAGTTTAGCTATATCTTGCTTTGTGTATTTAAAATTAGCATTAGTATTATCAGGTATATGAGCTTCATACTTGTCACATATTTGAGCTAAGGTTAGACCATCTATCTCTAATAGAGACTTATATAGAGTTTTACTATCTAAATCATTATTATAAGTATAGCTTGCCATTATATTGTAAACATTAATGAGGTATTTAGCTTGCAAAGCTTGATATAACTTACGTCTTGCATGGGCTAAACAAGTTGCATGATGTAGTAGTGAACTTTCTACAACACCATTATGTTCTTTAGCATATTCATTTAAAATATTTTTACACTTAGTCTCATAAGGTGCATAACCATCTGTGCAAAGTACTTCTATGTTTTTAAAGTTATCTAATATCTTATCTATAGCCTTATAACTTCTCTCTTCATTATAGAAGTATATATTAGCTCTATTCTTTGCGTTATATGGTGTACTTATAGCATATAAGTAACCATACATTCTATCGTCATTATCTACTACTCTAATGGTAGTCTCATCCATTTGTATTATTTTTTCATCTTGTAATTTCTTTATAAATTCTTTTTGTAAGTTAAAAGCAAATACACGAGCAAAGTTATTTATGATATCTATCATTGTCTTCTCATTTATAAGCACATTTGACATATCATAGATTATATTTGAGGTATTAGATTTTGAGGTTTGTGCCATTATATTTGTAGCAACACAGTCAACTATAGTGCCTATAGTATAAGAACAGCCTTTAAAGAGAGGTAGATTTTTTATTTCATTAATAGGGCAAGTTATAGGTGATAGTACGCAAACATCTTTCTCTTTGTTATAAGACAAGTGTTCATATAAATCTACTCTTTTTTCTGTAAACTTTTTTTGTGTTCTATTAGGCTTTGCACTTTCTGCTATAAGAGCTTTAATAGATTTAGATATACTACCCTTTATCTTTTTATTATCCTCATCTTTATTAGAGAACAAAGTATGTATATTAGAGCCTAAATCACTATAACTCTCACTACCTTTGTAATTATAAATTACAAATCTTGTTGTGCCACAAAGATTTTCAAGTATGTTATCGCTTTCACTTGCATTCTTTTTAGCATAACTATTGGTAAAATATTTTAATTTTTCTTGTGCCTTAGCTGCTAAAACACTAAAATCACCAATGCCTGCTGTCTTTATAAGATTATCTTTATATGCAAAGTAGATTTGATTTAACTTATTACACATGGATATAGCCCATGTACAATCAGGTCTTTTATTTACTGCATCATTAAATCTTTTAGCAAAGTCAAGCTCTTCTTTATCCTTACCATCTAAATCATTCACAAAAGGGACTAATTGAGCAGTATTAGCTATACAAGAGCCATTTACACCCATAATTACTCTAGGGTCTTTAACATAATACGATATAGTATACATATCAAAGTAACCTTTATTGTAATTAAAATAAGGTATTAAATTGCTTTTCTTAATCTCTTTACCATCTTTATCTTTTAATTTTGAGTCTATAGAGATTTCATAGTCTACATTAAAGAATATACTTCTTGTATTTACATTAATGTTAGGAGCAATAGATTGATAATTACTTGTATCAACCTCTTTATTATCAAGTATCTTATCTATATCAGAGCTTTGTTTGTCTTTATCAATGTCACTTTCTATAAGTTTACTTAGTGTATTTAGTTTTTCTATATCCTCTTTAGAGTTTTTAACTTTTATTCCATCATTAGATGACTCTTTATGAGATGCTTCTTTATTAGATGTCTCTTTATTATCTTTAGCTGCATATATCTTTGCAATAGCAGTATCTTCTTGATTATCTTTGCCTTTTAGATTTTTTGTCTCAAGTTTAATAGGGTCTATATGTTCGCCTTTTTTACCTTTTGGTAAACAGCCACTATTAGCCTTTTCTGATGCAGAGACAAATAAACTATTGCTAAGACCTTTATTACATAATTCTAAGATAGCAAGTATATCATTCTTTAAAGCTCGTATATCTTTTTGTAAATCAGTATATAGCAAGCTTTCCTCATGCTCATCACATGTAGTTAAGAAGCTATAGCTTTTTGCCATAAAGCTTTTTATATTATTAAATCTCTCTCTTAGATTTTTGTAGTGATGATTTATGTGATTATTAAAGAAGGCTGTTGCGTGAGCTACTATTCTATCAAACAAACTTAGATGTATAACATAATTTGAGTACTCGGCACTAAATAAAGCTTTTATTTCATCTTCTTTTAAAATATCAAGAGCATATACAATGAGGAATAATAATTGATCTAGTCTTGTATTGATTATCTTTCTTTCACGTTGTAGTCTTAGTTCCTCTTCTTTTTTAGAGAAAAAGTCTAAGAGCTCTTTTTTCAGGGCGTTACTATCCCCACCACCATTTTTGGCAGTGTCTTGTAGCTTTGCGACTAAAGTATCAATCTCTTGCTCTAAACTCATATAAACACCTCTTGCCTTTTAAAAGGATAGTACTACCCTTAAAGTATAGCAAAATAGCGAGGTGTTTACCTTAATATGAAGTTAAAGAGTTGCAACTTGAGTTTGAGCTGATGCCTTTAAACCCTCTATGTAGTTGAAGTTTTGCATGTGATTGAACTTAGTTTTGTAAGTTCCATCTAAGAACAATTGCAAGAACTCCTCTTCTGTAAGCTTAGATAAACTTAAAGAGTTTAAGTTCATTTGATTGATAAAACCAAGGTTGAACTTGCCTTTGTGTAGGCGTCTTGTAGTAAGGTCTACACCATACTCATCTACATGTATTATCTTCATGGTTTTGTAATCCTTACTAAAACACACAACACGCACTTCCTCATACCCAGACCAGTCATCCGTTTTCTCTAAAAGGTTAAAGGTTGACATAAGCTTTGGTATGCCTGCACGACCAAAGATTGGGTTAGTAACAATGAAGATTTTGCCTTTTAAAAACATAATATTTATCTCCTATAAGGTAAGAGAGAAGATGTTAAGTTCTTGCTCACATGAAGGTTCAGAGCTACTATCACAAAGACAAGAACCTTCACTTTTTAAAAAGTCCATAAGGGAAGTAAAGAGCTTACTACTCTTTGTATTAGAGCTAGCTTTATCTACTTTATGTATTTCTTCATAGTTAGAGGAAGAAAAGACTTGAGGGGCTTTAGTAGCAGAGCTTATCTCTACTTTTGCTAAACACTCAGATTTAGCTTCTGCACTCTTTACAAAAGAAGTATTAGCTAAGGCTTTAGGGTCAAGCTTAAATTCAGAGATAATATCTCTAATTAAGCTTTTTCTCATATTTAATCTTGCAGCTATATTATTTAGAGATAAACCTTTAGATAGAAGAGCTTTAATTTCAACAAATGAAATGTATTTATCTGCATTTAAAAAAGCCTCAAACTCTTTCTTAGATAAACATGCACTTATAAGTTGAAGAGCATTATCTCTATGAACGCATAAAATTTGAGCTATGCGATTTGCAGAGAAGTGCAGTGATAGGCTGTATTGCCTTATAACTTGAACTATTTGTGGGTTTATATACATATTTGTAACTCCGTTTTTAAGTTACAAATATTGTAAAAAAATTCTATTTTGATTTTTACCTAGAAGTAGCCGAACGTTACTTATAATTAACATTTTTATCTTCAATTACAAAACATCATAATAAAAAAATAAGTAATAAAAAGAAGGAAGAGACAAAACAATTGAAAAAAAAATAATCTGTTAATTAAAAACAACAAATAGACAAACAATAAAAAAGAGGGAAGAAAAAAAACTTTACCAACAACTAAAAATATAGGTTCTTTAAAATATTCACCTTCCATTAAAAAGAAATCAGA
>JARHZF010000002.1 GCA_029258325.1 Anaerobiospirillum sp.
CTATGTTCTAGAGTGATAACAACTACATCTTTAACATTAACATCTTCTTTTAAATACATTTCTATCATATTTAAAGAGAATCTCTTATCACCTATTTTAACGATTCTATCTTTTCTACCTAAAATAAAAAAATGAGAGTCATCTATAAAATTAAGCTTATCCTCAATAATTACTTCATCATTTATAAGATGGGATTTTATATATAGATTTTCATCTCTTGTAGTAAATGTAATACCATCAAATAAAGTCCAAACAAGATCTTCATTTGTAACATATCTAGTAGCAATAATACCTGTTTCAGTACTTCCATAAATTTCCTGAATACCAATATTAGACCATTTATAGAAATTTTGAACTTGTTCAAAGTTAATTTTACCACCTGCAGACATAACTAAAGAAAACTTAGGAGCTTTTAAATTAAAATCAAGTTTATTAATAAAAGCAGGACTTGTTATAAAAGCACACTTTCTATCAAAAGTATTTAATTGCTCTGGAATTTCTATACTTAAATTATTAACCTTTATATGTGAGCAAAAAGGCATAAAAAATACAAAAGATAAGCCATATAAATGTAAAGGATGAACTGAAGCATAAAGAGAGTCCACATAAAGATCATCTTGCATATTATCTAAAAATAGACGTGCCTCATCCTCCATATTTTTGATGGTTTTGATAATGCATTTAGGTTTGCCTGTACTACCTGATGTATATAAGTAAATTTTACTATTTAAATCTATAGTTGAAATTAGGTTAAGTATATCTTCACTTAGATTAGTGATATCTTGTATTTCAAATCTTCTATCAAGTACAGCTATATCTTTATCATCATCTAAAGAATATAAAGAACATAAAATAGGTGTTTTCTTACACATTAAAATAGCAAAGAATGAAGCTGTAAAATGTAATACATCCTTTGCTGTTATTATAATTTTATCTTCTTTTAATGTTTTTATATATTCATAATACAAAGAAATTAAAGATTGTACATGCGATACTGTATATACTTCTTTTTTATCAAAAATAACAATATCCTCTTTGTGTCTATTTACATTAAACCACTCTAAAAACGAATATTTAAAAAACATTTTTTTATTTTTCCATATAGCAAAATGTCTAAAGATAAATTCACCAATAAATAATGTACCTATAGCAATATAGGATATACATCCATTATATAAAAACCATAGTTCTATATCTTTGATAAAGGCTGTATAAAAAGCAATTAAACCATTAATTACAAAAAAAACTATCCAAACTTTAGTTAGATTTCTTGTGTAACTAATAGCATATTTATCTAAATATTTATCCTTTAATCTTGCAAATCTTTCAATTATTGGCATATTAGTAAATAAAGACATGCTAAATAAATAAAATAGATAAGTATTAACAAGTACAGGATAATAGAACATTAAATCATGATCTTTTAAAACTAAAGAAAATGATATAAATGTCAGTAAAATAAATAGATAAAAGATAAAAGTCTTTTTCTTATTAGATTTTTCTCTCTCAACTATACTTTTTAAAATAAATATAGTTATAAAAAAAATTATGGCATATCTAGTTTTATCTAAACTATATGCTAGATAAAAAATAATAGGCCATAAGAAAAATAGAACTTTTATAATTGCTGAAAATATAAATTTAATAATATATTGCCTCTTATTCAAGATTTTCAAGAGTTGCTATTACATCTACAACATCTTGAACTGTTCTTACTGATTTAAACATTTCAGGTTGAACTTTTTTGCCTGTTTTCTTTTGAATAAAAACAATCATATCAACAGCATCAATACTATCTAAATCAAGATCTTCAAATAAATTAGTTTCTAATGTAACTGTATCTGGATCTATTTCAAACAATTGATTTAAAATTTTTTTAAACTCTTCAAAGATGTCTTCTTTAGTTCTCATAGTTATAACCTCTACTTTTGGCTTTCTATAAACTTAGCTAAAGTTTGTACTGAGTAGAAATGCTCTCTCATTTGCTCATTTTCTGCAGATAAAAGAACATTGTATTTATTTTTAATAGCTAGACCTAATTCTAATGCATCTATTGAATCAAGACCTAGACCATCATTAAACAAAGGATCTTCTGTAATGATATCATCTACTGTAATATCCTCTAAATTTAATGTATCTATAATTAATTGTTTAATTTCTAATTCAAGATTTGACATATTATTCTCTCTATTTTAGATATGATAGGATAAGGCTACGTATATTTTCTGTTAAATGACGAGCTCCTATAGAGTATTCTTTGTCTCCATAATCACTCTTTAGATCATTAACTGAAATAAATTTTTTAAAGTAAATATTGAAAATAGGTGCATTATTATAAATATGATACCATCTACAATTTTTACCTAAAAAGTTTTCACTACAATGAATGTGAAATAGCATAATACTACACTGACATCTTAATGCTAACTGTGCAAAACCTCTTTTAAGCTTTATATCTTTGTTAAAATCGGTACGAGTTCCTTCAGGAAATATTAGAATTTTTTCACCATTTGAAATCTTTTCTTTTATTTCACTTAATTTATCTTCAGTGCGTGAGTTTACTATATACCCTGCAGTGTTTACTACATTTTGTAAAAAGAAATTATTAGCAATTGATTCTTTTACAATACAATTTAAATTAGGTATTTTAGAAGCTAAAATTACATAATCAATATAAGTAGGATGATTAGCTATAATAAGACCACCCTCTTTACTTAAATCTTCTAAATTATGAAAGTTCACATCATAAGCTCTACAGAACTTAGATATATTTAGCATTATATTAAAGCTTACTTGTATTGCTTTTTTTGCTTTTATATGAATAAGCTTTGAATTGTCTTTATATCTTATTTTTAAATAATTAAAATAAGTTAAAGACAAAAAGGCCCCACCTATAAAAACATACACAAAGCACATAGTAGTAATACACCATCGCCATAAATGATAATATATTTTCATAGACACCTTTTATTTATTTTTTTTATAAAGAGATAAAAACTTTAAACTTAAAGGTAGATTACCATCTATAAGAGATAATTCTCCTTTTACTTTCTCTATATCAAAACTACCGTTTGCCTCAAATAAAAAAGCATTAGCATAAGAGATTGATTTTATATCCTTAAGTTTTTCCTCATAAAAAGAAGGTAGGACTGAATCAAAATCAACATATAAAACTTTCTTATATCCAAACATTATAAAATTTAATGTTTCATATAAACCTTGTATAAAGGTATTGTAACCACTAGCTATAGAACTATAAGGTAGTCTTAATTTACTACTAATAAGAAATTGAGATGGACAATTATTATGTACAGACATAGTAAAATCAGTAGGAGATACATCCAAATTTTCAGCTATAGCCTTTAAAATTTTTCCACTTCTATCTAATTCACCATGTCTACTTGAAAAAACTAAAGCATCTATATTATCTTTTAAAAATGTATTAGATAGCTCAATAGCAAGTTTAGCACCTTGACTTAATCTTCTTGATAAAATCATAGGTATTTTTATCTTTTGTGTATTTATATTATTATAAATAGATTCTAAATTATCTGATAACTTTGCGATCTCATCATCATCAGATAATATTAAAGATCTTACTTCAAGTAAATTAAGTAAATTACTCATAAGAAAATATAGTTAATCCTTTAATGAACAGATTAATAAACTATCACCTGTTATATTATGCTCATAAATATTATCAATCTTTAGACCAGCTAAATCTATTAATCTTAAAAAATCATCATATGAATAGAATCTACTATTACCATTTGCCATAGCTGTAAAATAAAGAGAGCTTGCATTTAAACTAAATGTTGCAGCTTCAAATTTTTGTATATCCCAAAACAATTCTTGAATAAAAAGCTTATTCTCTTTGCCTAAAGCTTTTGCTATTTTCTTTAAAATAAATACAATTTGTTCTTTTGAGAAACAATCAAGAAATTGACTTAACCAAAAATTCTTATTATTTGGTAAATCATCTTCTTGTAAAATATTCATAGGGTAATAGTTAATTCTATCTTTGAATCCTGTTTTATTGATATTTTCTTTAGCTAATAATATTTGCTCTTGTAAATCGACAATAGACATTTTTACATCTTTATTATATTTACAACAAGCTAAAGACCATTTTCCTGTATTACCACCAATATCCACTAATTCTTTTATATTATAAGAAAATACTTTTTCTAACATAAAATTAGCAGATGTATCAGAGTAGTAATGATCAAAATCGAACCAACTTTTTTGTGTTTGCTCTGGTAGAGAAGATAAGCCTTTATATATTGTTTCCCATTCGCCAAACACCTTAAGACCTTCAGGCTTACCTAATTTGAATGATTCTTTTAAGGAGAATAAACCTTGATAACATACATCTAAGGTAAAATTCATATTTACTATAGTCATTTTATCTGTAATTATAAAATGACCCATCTTAGTAATTTTATATTTATCATTATCAAAATAAATAAGATTAAAACTAAGACCACAATCTAAAAGTAATTGTAATGCGTACTCTGATAATTCTATTTTGTCTTTTAGTTTTTCAAAAGATAAACCATCTTTATAGTTATCATCTAAAGAGGATAAAATATTAAAATCTCTTAAACAAACTGTTGCCATAAAAACCATAGGGGCAAAAGCAAGCTTTTGAGCGTTGCTTATTGCCTCTAGAGCTGTCATTTTATCTTCAGTATATTCTTTAATCACAGCTACAACCTATATTTAGATATGTTTTGAAAAGTTTAATTTAATATCTTCATATAAGTTATTTACCCAATGGTTATATTTATTGTGAATATGACCATCTTCAGCTTTTAAATTTGCACTACTTACATAATTGATACTAAATGTCTTATTATTGTAAGGAATACGAATTTTTGCATTGTGTGAACGTACATTAAGTTCAGCAGTAATTACACCTTGTGCGTCAGATTTTACAACCCAACCACGGTTAACTAAAGCTTCTCTAATTGATTGCTTTACAGTTGCTGTAGTCATTCCTTGAGGAACTTCACCTTGAGGATTTTCAATAACTTGAGTATAAGAGCTACATCCTACAAAGAAATATGTAACAACAGAAAGAAATAATAATTTAATTGTATTTTTCATAAAATTTACCTAAAAAAAAATATAACATTCAAATTGTATCATATTGAATGCTAAAAATTATTATTTATATATTTAAATAAATGTAAAAATATGAAAAATATAAGTAAATTTTAATAGTTCAAAAGTATTTTATAAAAAGAATGTTTTTTATATTTGCTTCATCAAGATTAAAAATAAAAAGGGAACCTAAGTTCCCTTCATAAAAATTAAAATCTAAGCTCATCAGGTATTGGTAGATTTCTCTCTAAATCTTTAGGTTTATTTGGTGTTTTACCTTCTTTAAAGTTCTTCATACCTAAAACCCATGCTAAAACTTGTGCTACAGCTTGGAATAAACCTCGAGGAATCTCTGCTTTTAAATCTGTAGTAAAGTAAAGCGAACGAGCAAGTGGAGGCAATTCAAGCACAGGTACATTTGTCTCATATGCAATTTCTTTAATCTTCATTGCAATTTCATCTATACCTTTTGCAACTACAATAGGTGCCTCAGGTCCATCTGGATCATATTTTAAGGCTACAGCATAGTGCGTAGGATTAGTAACAACAACATCAGCAGTTGGTACATCTTGCATCATACGTCTTGCAGCAACTTGATACTGCATCTGCCTAATCTTAGATTTGATCTGAGGATTACCTTCTTGCTCTTTATATTCATCCTTAATTTCTTGCTTAGTCATGCGTAATTGCTTTTTATAGTTCCAAATTTGAAATGGTACATCAATCATAACTATAGGTACCATAGCAAGTACGATAATAAGCATACATACATAAAGTAAGTTAATAGCATCATGTATGGCACTTAAAGGATTAATAAAGCTTAAGGATAAAATCTTATCTAGCTTTGACTTTAAAATAAAATAACAAAAAGCACCTATAAAAGTTACCTTTAAAATACTTTTTATTAACTCAATAACTGAATTTAATGAAAATATACGAGCTATACCTTTAAGTGGGCTTAACTTTGAAAATTTAGGCATCATTGCCTCTTGTGAAAAGTTAAATCCACCAAGCATAATATTGCCAATAATTGCAAATAAAAGCATGATAGCTGTAATACATATCAATGGAATAGCAATTTGCATAACACCAAAGGAGAAAATAGCAAACATCTCCTCTTTTGCAAAAATCTCATCTCTTGTTAAAGAGAAAGATCTAAGCATAATATTACGCACACCTATTCCTAAAGAACTTGAAAAAATCCAGATGGCTATAACGCCTGATAAAAGTACAAATAATGTTCCCGCCTCGCGAGACCGGGGAACCTGTCCTTTTTTCCTCGCATCCTGGATTTTTTTTCCGGTCGGTTCTTCGGTTTTCTCACCACTATCTGACATATATGACTCCTTACTAGTCTATAAGTTCAGCCTTGTCTCCATTTTCCTCAAGCCATTGACGTCTATCCATAGCTCTCTTTTTAGATAAAAGTTTATCTAAAAGCGAAAATGTTACATCATTATTTTCTTCATCTAAAGTTAATTGCATTAAACGTCTTGAATCAGGACTTAAAGTAGTCTCTCTTAATTGTTCAGGATTCATCTCACCTAAACCCTTAAAGCGTTGTATTTTAATACTGTCCTTTTTAAAGCCACGTTTCATTAGTTGCTTTTGCTTTATAGAAAGCTCTGCATCATCTAAAGCATATTCTTTTATTTTGCCACAATCTAATCTATATAAAGGTGGACATGCCACATAAACATGACCCTCTTTTACTAATTTTGTAAAGTGACGAACAAATAATGCACATAATAAAGTACCAATATGTAAACCATCAGAGTCAGCATCTGATAATATACAAATTTTATTGTATCTTAAGGTACTTAAATCATCACTATCTGGATCAAGACCCATAGCAACTGATATAGATCTAATTTCCTCTGAAGCTAAAGCAGTTTGAGCATTAACTTCCCAAGTGTTTAAAATCTTACCACGTAAAGGTAATATAGCTTGATATGATGAATCACGTGCTTGACGAGCTGAACCTCCAGCTGAATCACCCTCTACAATAAAGAGCTCACCACGAGATGGATCTGTTGATGTACAATCAACTAACTTACCTGGAAGTTTAGGACCTCGTACAACTTTCTTTCTCTCAACAACCTTAGCATTAGATTCTCTCTCTTTTGCTGCTGTTATTACAAAATTAGCAATAGCCTTACCAATTTCAGCATTTGCATTTAAATAAAGAGAAAATCTATCTTTAACAATACCTTCTACTAAAGATGCACAATGTCTTGAAGATAATTTTTCCTTAGTCTGTCCTGCAAATTGAGGTTCACGTACTTTAATAGCTAAGATATAAGAACATTTATTCCAAACATCGTCAGCTACTAATTTTAAATTACGTGGTAATAAATTGTGGAGATCACAAAATTCTCTAATAGCGGCAAGTAAACCTGATCTAAAACCATTTACATGTGTACCACCCTCTACAGTTGGAATTAGGTTTACATAAGACTCAGATAAAAATTGATTACCATCTACTACCCATGAAACAGCAAAACTTACTTCATGATCTTCTGCTTTTATATTTTCAAAATAAGGTTCTTCTGGAAGTAATTCACTTTCTGTTGAGTTTGAACGTAAATACTCTGCTAAATTACCATCAAAAGACCAAACAACATCTTCATTATTTATCTCATTTATATAATGAACTGTAAGACTATCACATAAAATAGCTTTAGCTTTTAATAGATGTTTTATTGCTTTTGCATTAAAATTTGGTGAATCAAAATAAGATTCATCTGGCCAGAATCTAACAGTAGTACCTCTATTGCCTTTTGCACAAGTGCCTACTTTTTCAAGTGATTTTGATACTTCACCATTTTCGTATTCTATTTCATAAATAAAACCATCACGTCTAACTTGTGCTACAAGTTTTGTTGATAATGCATTTACAACAGAAACACCTACACCATGTAAACCACCAGAGAAAGCATAATTATTATTACTAAACTTACCACCTGCATGCAACTTGCCAAAAATAAGTTCAATAGCTGGAATATTTTCAGTAGGATGAATATCAACAGGCATACCTCTACCATCATCTGATACAGATAAAGATCCATCTTGATAAATAATTACTTCAATATTTTTTGCAAATCCAGAAAGTGCTTCATCAACAGAGTTATCAATAACTTCCATAGCTAAGTGATTTGGACTTTGTGTATCTGTATACATACCTGGTCTACGACGAACAGGCTCTAAACCCTCTAAAACCTCAATGGAGGCTCCTGTATAATCTTTTGTCATGTTATATTAGTATAAAAATTGTTAATAAAATGATTAATATTTCGTATTAAGAATATATTTTGTTGTTTACATTATATCATAAATTACAGATAAGAAAGCACATGAGTTTTAGTGTATAAAATAATATCTTTTTATTTTTTAATAAAAAAATGACCTAAGTTCTTTTTATTAAATAGATATTCTTTAATAAAAAGATTAGGTCATTTTATAATAACTATTAAGGTATTATGATTTTTTAATAATTAATTTAGCAATTAAACCACTATCTTCCTCATCCTTATAGTTTGCTAAAACAATATGACCATTTATTCTCTTACTTGCAGCATAAGCAATAGCTAAACCTAAACCAGTTCCTTCTACTTCTTGCTTATCTCCATCTACACGGAAAAATGGATCAAATACTTTTTCAAGTTGCATCTCATCAATACCAGAGCCTGTATCTTTTACAATAAGAGTTAAGTTATCTATGTTATCCTCTACCATTAGATCAACTCTACCACCCTCTTTTGTATATTTAAGAGCATTAGATATTAGATTAGTCATAACACATAAGATGTCTGAACTTGAAGATAAAATACTAAAATCAATATTACCTTCAACACCAAAATCAATATCTTTATCCTCTGCTATATAAGATAGATCTTCTACTAACTTTATATAGATATCTTTAATAGATATGTTTTCTAAAGTTATATCTTTATTATCCTGACATCTTGCTAAGGTTAATAAAGATGTCATAAGTTCACGCTCTCTTAAAATACCTTGTTGTAAAAGCTTAAGCTTATTTTTAGCAGTATCTGATAAATTTTCAGTAAGTAAAGCTTCTGCTTGTAAAGATAGAGCTGTAAGAGGTGTACGCATCTCATGAGCTGCATTTGCAATAAAACTCTTTTGTGATTTTACTGACTTATCTACACGCAATAAAAGACCATTTATAGCATCTATAAAAGAGTCAAGCTCTGATGGAATATAACCATCATCTGAACCTTGTAGTTTAGATAGATCATCTTTTCTCTTATCTATATTTTTTGCAATTCTATAAATAGCTTTGAACATTAAGTTCACTGAAATAATTACAGTTGGAATATATAAAATTAAGATACTTAAAAATTGCGTTAAAGATGTATAAAAAGCATGAGATGAAAAATCATCTACAGCAGTTAAAGGTCTTGCTACAACAAAACGTCTACCATTTGATTTAGTTGCAACAAAAACTCTAATTCTTTTATCTGAAACCAAGACATTATAAAAACCATCATCAACAGCAGGAGGTATAAATATGTCATCACCTGCAGTTCCATATAAAGGAGCTATTATAATATCGAAATTTTGCTTATTTAAATCAGATAGTCTTGGTATATCTTTTTGACGTGAAAGATCTAAACCATTTAAAGTACGAGACTCCATAAAAGATTGTGAAAAAAACATTCTTTCATGAAGATGACGAGGTCCTTCCCATCTTTTTGGAATCAACATATCATAATTAATTACAATAGCTGCAATTTGGGATAACTCTTCATCAATAAATCCTTTGGTTTCTTTTTGAACTACTATATAAGACCATATACTTGCAACAAAAGCTGCAAGTATACCTAATGTTGAAAAGATTATAATAAGTCTAAATTGTAAAGAACGCCCTATGCTTCTTTTGCAACCTTCCAACCTACACCCCTTACATTTTTAATACAATGAGAACCTATTTTCTTTCTTAAAGTATGAATAATATATTCAACAGCATTAGATTCAATTTCCTCATCAAAACTATAAATTTTTTGTTCTAATACTTCACGTGATAAAACAGCTCCAGGTCTTAACATTAAAGCTTCTAATAAAGAAAACTCTCTTGCTGTTAATAAAACTTTTTTATCTATACCATCTTCTTTTAATGTAACTTCATGAGAAATAGGATCTAATGTAATTAAACCATTAGTTAAAATACTTTGTACATTAGAACCACAGCGACGCGTTACAGCTCTAATTCTTGCTTTTAACTCACTAAACTCAAATGGTTTTACAATATAGTCATCTGCACCTCTATCAAGACCGTTTACTCTATCATCTAAAGCATCTCTTGCTGTTAATATGATAATTGGAGTTTTTACTTTTTCATGTCGCCACTTAATTAAAAGAGAAACTCCATCAATTTTAGGTAAACCTAAGTCTAATAAAATGCAATCATATTCAACATCTAAAGGAGCATATTGAGCATCTTCACCATTTCTAAACCAATCAGTGGCAAAATTATTACTATTTAATTGATCAACTAATGCTTGACCTATCATTGCATCATCTTCTACTAATAATATTCTCATAAGATCTCCTTTATTTAACCATGTACAAAAACATACTAAATAAAAGTTAGTTATTACTTAGAAAAGTTAATTATATTATCTAAAATTTTTTCAAAATTTTCAAAAGTATGGCATCCACCATCTTGTATAAACATAGGGCAATCTTTATAAAAATCTTTTGCAATTTTATAATCTAAGACCTCATCACCCTTTTGTAAATATACATTTATACGATTTTTATCAAAATTAATTTTGCTATCTAAATCTTTTAAAACTAAAAGCATATCTTTTGTTAAGGTAAATTTTCTATTAGTACACTCATTTACATGATCACCTATTAGAGCTTCAAAATAATTTTGTGGATGAACACATGGATTTATAAGACTTGCTTTAAAATTGTATTTAGATGAAAGAACTGTGGCAAAAAATCCACCCATAGAACTACCAACTAAGGCTACTTCATCTTCTTTATAAGATTTAAAATAATCATCTAAATATAAAAAAGCTTCTTTAGGTGTATCAGGAAAATCAGGTCTTAATAAAATAAAATCACTTTTATCTTTTAAATAGTTTTGAAGTATATTTGCTTTTACAGCATTAGGGCCTGAAAGAAAACCATGAATATATGCTATATACATTTAAATCACCTAATATAAATAAAGACACTATAAGATAAACTTACATAAATAATAAGCTTAAATATAATGTCTTTTTACTTAATAACCTAAAATATTTTTTTCAGGAACAAATCTGCCTTTAGGTAATCTTGTTATAGATGTTTTTATAGTGCCATTTTTATTAAAAATTAAGTATCTCCAGCCTGGTGCTGCTGTATCTAATGAAAACATCTCTGATTTAGGTTCAAATTGAATAGATGTAGATGGACTTGCCATATATCTTATATTATCAATAACACAATCGTATTCTTGATGAACATGACCTGATAGGACTAATTTTACATTAGGCATTGTTTTTAAAACATCATTAAAGTAATCTTGATTTTTCATGGTTTGAGTATCAAGCCATTTACTTCCAACAAGTTTTGGTAAATGATGAACACAAACTACAGTATTTAAATGTTCATTTTTATAATAACAATCTTTTAAAAACTCAATTTCTTTTTCTTCTACAAAACCATAGGCTTTTTCATATACAGTAGAACTTAAAGAGATAAATTGCCAATTATCACAAATTATATGCTTATCTAAAGAAACAAATGAATTATCCAAAACTTCATACATAATTTGATGACTATCATGATTACCTGGTAGCACAAATACAGGTGCTTCAAGCTCTTCCATAATATTTACAAAAGTCTTATATGATTCAATAGAGAAGTCTTGAGATATGTCGCCTGTCATTATGACAAAATCATAATGAAGGTTTTGATTTTTGATAGTATCAATTACTGTTTTTAAACTTTCATAAGTATTGATACCAAGAAAATTCTTAGAAGTATCCCCTAATAAGTGAGTATCTGTTATTTGCAGAACACTTATTGGTTCATCTTTACTTTTTCTATTAATAACAATACTCTTCATTACAAATAAAACCAAAAACAAAACATAAACTGCACAACATAATACAATAACGATGAATTTTTTTTAGTGATAATCAACAAAAAAATTAAAAAAATTCATCGTTTTGCAGATAAAAATTTCAAATATTTTTATTTACCTGAAATTACTTTACCATTTTTTAATACAGCACCTTTTTGCTTATTGTTTTGCTCAACTTTTTTACGTGCACGCTCATTCTTTCTAGCTGAATGCTCATACATTCTTTGAGTTTGCTCTTTCTTCTTAATTTCTCTTATCTTAGATTGAGTAATTCTCTTTTGAGCTGGTTTTTCATTTGCATAAGGATTTGAACCTTCTTTAAACTCTAAAATAATAGGTGTACCCATTATCTTTAAAGATTTTCTATAGCAATTAGTTAAATAACGCTTATAAGAGTCTGGCATCTTAGATACTTTATTTCCATGAATAATAATTCTAGGAGGATTGTAACCACCTGCATGCACATACTTTAACTTAATACGTCTACCACCTGCTACAGGAGGTTCATGCTCTTGTGTTGCTGCTTGTAAAATTCTATTTAATGTAGATGATGAATTTCTGCGTGTTGCAGACTCATATGCTTCATCAATAGACTCAAATAAATGTCCAACACCAGTACCATGAAGAGCTGATATAAAATGAACACGAGCAAAATCAACAAAGCCTAAACGTAAATCTAACTCTCTTTTTATCTCAGATTTAAATTCTTGTGTAAGACCATCCCACTTATTTACAACAACTACAAGTGAACGACCTGAATCTAAAATAAAACTTAATAAAGATAGATCTTGATCTGTAATCTTTTCTCTTGCATCTATTACAAGTAAAGCTACATTACAGTCTTCAATAGCTTTTAAAGTTTTTACAATTGAGAACTTCTCAATTGCATCATTTACCTTAGATTTACGTCTTACACCTGCTGTATCAATAACAATATATTTTTTGTCATCTCTTTCAAGTGGAATATAAATAGAATCACGAGTTGTACCTGGCATATCACAAACTACAACTCTATCTTCACCTAATAATCTATTAGTTAAAGTTGATTTACCTACATTAGGTTTACCTACTAATGCAAATTTAATAGGAAGGTCTGCAAAAGGTACATTAGTGTTATTTTCACCCTCACCTTTTTGTCTACTGCGTTGAGCTTCTCTAAATGCATGCCAATTAAAACCACCACCTACAGTGTCAGCTGGAACATTATCTAGAAAATCAAAACCCTCTTCCCACTCACTATATTCATTAAATTCATCATCATCTTGAGGAAGATCACTATCTAGAGGACCTTCTTCTCTTAATAATGGGGCAATTACTTCTTCTACTAAAGCAGTAACACCACGACCATGAGCTGCTGCTGTTAGATAAACTTCTCCTAAACCTAAAGCATAAAACTCATGACCTGCTAGATCTTCATTTAAACCATCAACTTTATTTGCAACAACACAACATGGTTTATTAGCACGTCTTATTAAATTTGCAACTTGATAGTCACCTGGTAGTAGACCTGCTCTAGCATCAAGCATAAAAATAACTAAATCACACTCTTCAATAGCTAATTTTGCTTGATTTGTCATACGATTTGTTAGATCAGATGGTTGCTCTGCATCCTCTGCAATACCACCTGTATCAATAACAATATACTCACGACCATCAAATAGAGCACGACCATATTTTCTATCACGAGTTAAACCTGGAAAATCTGCAACTAAAGCATCTCTTGTTTTTGTAAGTCTGTTAAATAAAGTGGATTTACCCACATTAGGACAGCCTACTAAAGCAATTACTTTCATATTAAAAAATCTCTTCTTTATATTTATTCAGAGGTCACGCCTGCTCCTGGATTAATACCAAAACCAGAAAGTCTCTTCTTTTGCTCTTTTATGTGTTTTTCATAAGCACGTCTTTGAGCATCTATTTCAGCTTTTTGACGAGCTTCTGCTTGCACTGCATTTATAATATGTCTACGACGTTCCTCAAGTTGAGCTTTTGACATGCCACCTGGAGCATAAATACCAACAGCACCAACACCAGGAGCCATTAAATTAACACCAAGACCTGCATATTCTTTTTGAATCTTAATAAATGCTTCTTTAGATTCTGAAATTTCAGCTGGATCATAATCTAAACAATATAAGCTACCATCTTTTGCAATAACATATAAAAGGCCATTATGAACAATAGGAGCAACATAAATAGCTGTATTATCTAAATCAATTTTAGACTCAATTGCACCAGTATCTAAAGATAAGAAGTATAATTGACCATCATAATCACCTACTACAGCATAATTACCATAAATAGCAGGAGCTGATGTCTTTCTATATGTTAAAGATTGATTAGACCACTTTTCTTGATTAGTATTTCTATCTATACAGTAAACATGACCTTTATCATCAGTTATAACAATATTCTCATCATCAAAAGCAATATCTTGTGAACTTTCATAACCAAGTTTACTTACAATTCTATTATCAGAGAAAGAATATTTTACTAAACTACCATTATATGCTGTTGCATACAAATCAGAACCTAATACTAAAGGTGTAGATGATACATCTGATAATCTTTCTAAGGAGTTAGCTCCAACACCTAAAGATACAACTAATTGATTTACAATAGCACCTGTACTTTGTAAATATACAGAAACCTTACCATTTGATTGGCCTAGTAAAACAAAGTCATCACCTACTGTTACAGGAGCTGATTGAGATCTTAGACGAAGAGAATTAGGAGCCTCTCCTGCTACATAATTTTCAGTACCAGTCTCTGTATCAATTGATGTTAAACTACCATATGAATCAACAACAAATAAAGTAGAACCTGATTTTGAGAATGCAGGTTTAGCTATAACCTCACCACCTACATATTTTTTCCACTTTAATTTACCATTTGTAGCATTAATTAAATAAACATAACCGTTTTCTGTACCTAAGGCTAATAGATTATTTTGAGCTGCTACACCACCTGATACACGAGCTGATCTCTTTTCATCATTTTCAGGTAAGTTTGATAAATTCTTTGACCAAATCTCTTTACCTGTTTTAGTATTAAGTGCCTTAATTTCACCATTTCTTCCTGCTACATAAAGAATATCATTCATAATAACAGGACTTAGGCGTGAGAAATGATTACCCACACCTTGTGTTGATGTTGAAAAAACTTCCTTAGGAGAAAACTTACTTGCAACCTTAGGAGCATCAACAGGTGCATATAGATCAAGAGCACTAGAACAACCTAATAAGGCAGCAAATGCAAGAGGTAAAGCTAAAGATATTTTACTTTTTTTCATATCCTATAATCCATTTTTCCAACATTATTAATTATTGAGCTATTTCTTGTGATAACTTAAATGCAGGTTTTTCACCTTCTTTAATTAAATTATCAAATTTCATTTGTAAAATTGGGTTTATGCCAATTTTCTTTTCATAAGCTATATCAATAGCTTTTTTATAATTATCATGAGCACTATCTTTATCACCCTTTGCAAGATAGATATCGCCTAGTGTTTCATAAACTTCAAGACCATAAACTTCTTTGTCTACACCATCTAAAAGAGAAATTGCTTTATCTATCTCTTTTTTCTGTGCATATAATCTTGCCTCTAAAATAGTAGCTTGAGTTGATACTAAATTACCACCATTTTTTTTAGCAAAATTAACAGATTCAATAGCATCATCATATTTACCTGCATTAATTTGTAGTGAAGCTACATCTAATGCAAGTAAAGAACCATAGATATCTTGATTTGCTGTTATAAATTCATTAGCCTTATCTATAGCATTTACACCATCATGTCTTAGATCTTTTTGAATATTATATAATTTCAAAGCTTGATCTTGTAATAATGAAAGTTGATATGATTGATATTGACGAAAGCCAAGTAAGCCACCAAGAGCAATAACAACACCTAATGTTATTGGTTTCCAATATTCTTTCCACCATTTTTTGACGGCTTCTTCTCTTTCATGATCGTCTGTTAAAACATCCATTTTATATCCCTTTATTTATTTAAAATGTTGTTGATTATATCAATTGAATCTTCTAAAGAAACAGTTACTTGCTCTGCATCTTTATCAAACATATTTTTGATAGTAACTTTATTTTCTTTAATTTCTTCATCACCTAAAATAATAGCTACTTTAGTATTTGTTTTATCAGCCTTTTTAAATTGCTTTTTAAAGTTTCCACCACCACAATGTGTGAAAACTTTAACATTATTAAGACTATTTCGCAAATAAGATGATACTTTAGCTAGATGAACTTCTATATTTTCACCCATACCTAAAACATAAATATCATTAGTTTTTGTAGTATCTAATTTATTTAAAGTAGTTAAAAGAAGAACTAATCTTTCAAGACCAATTGCAAAACCAACAGCCTTAGTCTCACTACCGCCTAATTGACTTACAAGACCATCATAACGACCACCACCACATACTGTACCTTGAGCACCTAAATCTTTAGTTACCCACTCAAATACAGTTAAATTATAGTAATCAAGACCTCTTACTAAATTTTCATTTATCTCATAATTAATATTAAGAGCTTCAAGTATTGCTCTTAATTTTTCAAAATGAGATCTTGTCTCTTCTTTAAAGTATGATGATAATTTAGGAGCATCTTTTAATAATGCTTGAACTTTTTCATCCTTACTATCTAAAACGCGAAGAGGATTTGTATGTGTTCTTCTCTTTGAATCTTCATCTAAAGAATCAAAGTTCTTTTCTAAAAATGCTACTAATTCTTTTTTGTATTCAGCACGTTCTTCAGATGAACCTAATGTATTTAATTGTAAAGTTAAATTATCAGCAATACCTAACTTTTTAAAGATACTATAACTAAGTTCAATTAACTGAGCATCAATATCAGGACCTTCTAAACCAAAAGCTTCAAGACCTAATTGATGAAATTGTCTATATCTACCTTTTTGTGGTCTTTCATGACGGAACATAGGTCCCATGTACCAAAGTCTTTGTTCTTGATTATAAATTAAATTATGTTCAAGACATGCTCTTACACAACCTGCTGTACCTTCAGGACGTAAAGATAAACTATCTCCAGATCTATCTTCAAAGGTATACATTTCTTTTTCTACAACATCAGTAACTTCACCTATAGCACGTGAAAAAAGATGTGTACTTTCAACTATTGGCATTCTTATTTCGCTAAAGCCATAAGAATTAACTGTATCTCTTAAAACTTTCTCAACTTGTTGCCATACAAAAGTATCTTCAGGTAGAAGATCATTCATTCCTCGTATAGCTTGAACATTTAAAGCCATTTTATTTCCTATAATATTTTATTATCTAATTTCTTTTCAATTTTATTACGAATGCGACTTTCTAGCACATCAATAACATTAGTTGCCTCTATTTTACCTTGTAAAACACCATCTTCATAAATTAAGCAACTATTATTGTTACCACCACATACAGCAACATCTGCACGTAAAGCCTCACCAGGTCCATTTACAATACAACCCATTACTGCAACTTTTAACTCATCTTTAATATCTTTAACTCTATCTTCTAAAGATTTTACAATATTAACAACATCTATACCATGACGAGCACAAGTTGGACATGCAACAATATCAATACCACGTGTTCTTAAGTGCATACTCTTTAAAATAGACCAACCTACTTTAATTTCTTCAATAGGATTTGCAGCTAAAGATACACGTAAAGTATCACCAATACCTTGTTTTAATAACCAAGAAATACCTATTGATGATAAAACAGTACCACCTTGTAAACCGCCTGCTTCTGTAATACCTAAATGCAAAGGAGCATCTGTTTTACTTGCAAGTGCTTCATATGATGCAACACAAAGATTTAATTCAGATGCTTTTACAGAAAAAGCATAATCTATAAAATTATGTTCATCTAAGATTTCAGCAGAACGTAAAGCAGCCTCAACCATAGCATCAGGACAAGGTGAACCATATTTTTTTAAAAGATCTTTATCAAGAGATCCTGCATTAACACCAACTCTTATAGGTAAACCTAAATCTTTAGCACATTTACAAACTTCCTCAACCTTATGCTTAGCACCAATATTACCTGGATTAATTCTAAGGGCAGAAGCTCCATTTTTAGCAGCTTCAATTGCAATTCTATGATCAAAGTGAATATCTGCAACTATTGGTACAGGAGACTTTTGACATATTTCTTTAAATGTCTTTGCTGCATCAAGAGTTGGTACTGAAACACGCACAATATCAGCACCTACTTCATACAGATCATTTATTTGTTTTAAAGTACCATCAACATCTAAGGTATCTGTATCTGTCATAGATTGAACTGAAATAGGAGCATCACCTCCTATTAAAACATTACCTACTTTTATTTGACGACATTTGCGTCTTTTAATTGGTGGAGCTTGCCATTCCATAAAAACACTCTACTTTTAGTTATTTATTAGGTAAAACAAATTTAACTTGTTTACTATTTGGAACTTTTATAGTTCCGCCCATATAATTAATTTGAATTAAAGAGGTATCTGATGTTGATACTACAATAGGAGGAATACCTGTTACTGTAATTACATCATTTTTCTTAAATACACCTTGCTTTAAAGAAGCTTTACGAGAGTCTGTTACATTAATAGCAACATCACCTTTTACAGTGATTTTAACACTATTCATAGAAGCAAGACCTTCACGACCTATTAACTTAACTTGTGAAGATATATCTTTCACATTATTATTAAGTGTTATATTGTCTTTAGATTCTTTTTCTTCTTTTATTTGTTCATCTTTTGTATCTTTAGCTACATCATTTGTTTTAGCTACTTCTTTAGATACATTTATTTCTATAGAGTTTTGAGTCTTTGTCTCTTTATTATTTATAACTAAAGCATTATTTGTATTTGTAGATACAACATCTTCTTTTTGACCTTTTGACTCTAGCTTATTTTTTATAGCAAGTTGTTGCTCTGTTGCTTTTTGAGTATTAGCATCAATAACTTGTACATCATTTCTTACATTATTGTCAGATCTTGTAATTTCATCTTTATATGGCTCCTCAATAGCAATAGCATCATCTTTTTTATCTTGATTATTTAAACTAAGCTCTTGAGTTATAGGACCACTTAGATCTTCATCTTCATCTGGCAACATAGCATAAAAAGCAGTAGCACCCACAATTAAAATAAAAGCTACAATAAAGAAATAATGGCTTCTATTTTTTCTATGTTGAGCTTTAGCCCTCTCTTCAAACTTTTGAGTTTCTATATTTAAATTTTGCTTATAGATATTCTCAATAGTATCAGGATCAATTTTTACAAATTGAGCATAAGCTCTTAACTTTTTAATAGCAAAAGGAGCTGCTGTGCTTTGATTAAAACGATCTTCTTCTATATCGTATATAGTAGATACTTTACATAATAATTCAGTAGCTACTTCCCTTTGAGTTAAACCTAGCTTTTCTCTAGCATGACGTAATATAGCACCTGCTTGATCAGGTACTTTATTTTCATCTAAAGTTGTAACAACAGGAACAAGATCAGCATTTTCATTATCAGACATATCATCTGACTCTAAATGATCATCAAGATCATTTAAAGGCTCATCTTCATTTTTCTTATTACTATTTGGGTTTTGAGATAGAACCATCATTGCTCTTCTTTTTAGAGCAAGTCTTTGTTCTTCATTATTAGTATCAGTATCTTTTTTTGAACCCATTTTTTCTTACCTTAAATAGTAGTATGCTCAATTTCTTGATTTTTAATAATCTTATCTTTAACTTGACCTGCTAATTGACCACAAGCTGCAGCAATATCATCACCTCTTGTTGATCTTGTTACAACAGTAAAACCTTTATCAAATAAAACCTTATAGAATCTATCAATTCTTGAATTAGATGGCTTTTTATAATCAGATTTATCATGAGGATTAAATGGAATTAAATTAATTTTACATGGTAAATCTTTTAATAAATTAGCAAGTTCATGTGCATCATCTGTTGAATCATTTACATGATCTAAAAGAACATACTCTATAGTAACACGACCACAATTAGCATTTGATTTGCTTATATAGTTTCTAACACTATCTAATACTTCTTTTATATTATATTTTTTATTTAAAGGCACTAATACATCACGAAGTTTATCATTTGGTGCATGTAAAGATAAAGCTAAAGCTACATCTATTTGACCTGCTATTTTATTTAAAATAGGAGCTACACCTGATGTTGATATAGTTACACGTCTTTTTGATAAACCAAAAGCAAAATCAGATAGAAGTAAATTACAAACTTTAAGAACATTTTGCACATTTAATAAAGGTTCACCCATACCCATCATTACAATATTAGATATAGGTTTTACTGAATTTTTTTCAATAAAGCCAACACGTGTTGCAGCTCTAAAGACCTGACCTATGATTTCAGACACCTTTAAATTTCTATTAAAACCTTGAGCACCTGTTCTACAAAAAGAGCATTTTACAGGACAGCCTACTTGTGTTGAGATACATAAAGTATTTCTATCCTCTTCTGGAATTAAAACAGCTTCAACTAATTGATTATCACCAATATCCATAGCCCATTTGATAGTACCATCAAATGATTTTTGTTCAGACACAATTTCAGGTGCTTTAATACATGCTATAGTTTTTAATTTTTCTCTAAACTCTTTTTTTATATTAGTCATCTGATCAAAATCAGTAACACCAAATTGATATATCCACTTTAATATTTGTGAAGCTCTAAAAGGTTTTTCACCTAATTCTACAAAGAAATCACTTAACTCTTTTGGATCTAGATCCATTAAATTTACTAATTTATTTTCTAACATCTTTTATCTTTCTCAAAAAATTTATTAAATGCTAATTATATCAAATAAAATTAATACTATATAAGAATGATGATAATAAGTGTAAAAAGAAAATAACTAAAAGATGTTGTTTTTATCTTAAAAAGATTTTTTTATACAAAAAATATTATCTTTGATAAAAAGAAAGCTATTTTTTTATAGATATAAAATACTACAAATTATTTTTAATAAATACACAAAATTATGTGTATATCAAATTTTATATAAAAGTAGTTATGATTAATCTTAAATAAAATATTTCAACTATAATTAAGAAGATAATTACTTATTCTATGAGGAGTTTAAAATGGCTGATGATAAATATCTATCTTTAGAAAAAGAGCTTTTAAATTTAAAAGAGCAATATAGTAAATTAGAAAAAGCTCATAACATTTTAAAAGAGATGTATGAACGTCTTGAAGTTGAAAACAATTTAAAAACAGAGCTTATTCAAAATATTGATAAAGATAAAAGCAAGCTTTATGTAGAATATGAAGATTTATTATCTCTTATGAAAGATAAAGATGCTAAATTGCTAATTTTTGAAGAAGATATTAAATTTATGAACAAGCTTTCAGACGATCTTGAGGAAAAAATAGAGGATAAAAATAGTAAGATTGAAAACTTAAATTTTATTATTGAAGAACTAAAAAGAGAAATTATGATGCTAAAAGAAAGTAAAGAATAAAATTTAGTTTTTATCTAAATAAGCTCTATATTTTTATAAGTACTTACTAAGAAAAATAGGTTTATAGTAGGTACTTTCTTTATAGCAAAATTTTTTTAAATTGTTATTAGAATGTAAAGTTGACTTATTTTTAAGTTAGTCTTTAACCTTTGTTTTTTATTAAAAGCTTAAGATCTTTTTTATAAATCTAGTCAGTATTTGGTAAAATAAGCATTTATATTTTGCATTTATTTGTATCTGAGGTTTTTTGTGTTTATTAACATAATAAGAAAAATATTTTGGGGTTCTCTACTTTGTGTAGGTCTGTCAGGTGGTGCTGTTGCCGCCATGTACTACAAAACTCTTGATGAACTACCAAATGTAGAAGAATTAAAAAAAGTAACCTTTGAAAGACCAATGAGTATTTATACTGCTGATAATAAACTTATTGGTGAATTTGGTGAACATAAAAGATTCCCTGTTTCTATTGATAAAATTCCTGATAAATTAAAACAAGCTTTTTTAGCTATTGAAGATACACGTTTTTATGAACATACAGGTATAGACCCTGTTGGTATTATACGTGCTGTTGTGGTAGCTGTTACTAAACAAAAAGCAACTCAAGGTGCTTCTACTATAACTCAACAAGTTGCGAGAAACTTCTTTTTAAGTAGAGAAAAAACTTTAGAGAGAAAAATTAAAGAAGTATTTATTTCATGGCGTATAGAACAAGTTTTAACTAAAGATGAAATCTTAGAACTTTACTTAAATAAAATTGCCCTAGGTCATAGAGCCTATGGTGTTGCAGCTGCAGCTCAAGTTTACTATGGTAAAGATTTACAAGATTTAACTTTAGCTCAAATGGCTACTATTGCAGGTTTACCTAAAGCTCCATCTTCTTTAAATCCAATTTCTCATCCAGAGAGATCACGTGATAGACGTAACTTAGTTTTAAGTAGAATGTTAAGCTTAGGCTATATAACACAAGATGAGTTTGATAAAGCTAATGCTGAACCTTATAAAAGCTATTATCACTCAACACCTATTGAGGCATATGCTCCTTATGTAGCAGAAGAGGCTCGTCTTTTTGCTATTGAAAAATTAGGTGAGCAAGCTTATACAGATAATGTAAAAATTTACACAACAGTAAATGCAAAAATTCAAGATGATGCAAGTCATGCTGTATTCCGTGGTATTACAGAATATGATTCAAGACATGGTTATAGAGGTCCTGTTTTAAATGTAACTGAAATTGAAAACTTTGACCCAACATTAGATAACTTTAATGATCTTTTACATAGATATGATAAATATCATTTTATAGAACCAGCTATAGTTAGTGCTATTGATGATGAGACTAAGACTACTACTATATATAGACGTAATAAAGGTACAGTACAAATGCCTTTTGACTCTATAAGTTGGGCTCGTAAATTTATATCAGATTCACAAATGGGTCCTGCTTTTACTCATCCATCTGAACTTTTAGCTGTAGGTGATCTTATTTATGTATATGAAGATGATAAAAAACAAGTTCAATTAACTCAAGTTCCTGATATTGAAGCTGCTTTAGTTGCTTTAAATCCATATACAGGAAGTATTGAGGCTATGGTTGGTGGTTATGACTTTGCAAAGAGTAAATTAAATAGAGCAACTCAAGCAAAACGCCAAACAGGTTCTAACTTTAAACCATTTTTATATTCAGCTGCTTTAGCTCAAGGTATAGCTGTAAATTCAATTATTTTAGATGAACCTATAAAAACATGGGATCCAGGTTCTGCTAAATGGTGGTCTCCAAAAAATACACCAAATAAGTATGATGGTCCTATGACTTTAAGAGAAGGTCTTGCTAAATCAAAAAATGTTGTTTCTATTAGATTAATACGCCATGTTGGTGTACAAAATGTAGTTACACATTTAAAGAAATTTGGTATTGATGTTCCTGCATCTCAACAAAGTGAATCAATGGCTTTAGGTTCTGTTGAACTAACACCACTTGAAACAGCTCGTGGTATGACTACTTTTGCAAATGGTGGTTATTTAATTGATCCTTATTTAATCTCTAAAATAACTAGAGGTGAAAATGATGAAGTTGTATACGAAGCACATCCAAAACTTGCATCTCACACAGCACCTAATAGAGTTATTAATGGTTTAGATTTAATCTATGACCCAAATGTACCTGAAGATGAAAATAGTGCTAAACAAATTTTATCTCATAAACATGCTTTCATAGTAGCAGATATGATGCACTCTGTAATTTATGGTGGTCAAGGATTAGAAAAACCTTATTGGGGTACTGGTGGTCGTGCATCTCGTTATACTGGTAGAAGTGATTTATCTGGTAAAACTGGTACTACAAATAAGGTACATGATGCTTGGTTTACAGGCTTTAATAAAAATCTAGTTGCTACAGCTTGGGTTGGTTTTGATAATAATAGAAACCTAGGTTACTCAAGAACTAAAGGTTTTGAAGGTGGTGCATATACAGCCCTCCCTATCTTTAGTTACTTCTTTAAAGATGCTCAAGATGGAGTAGAAAATAGCCCTATACCAAGACCTCAAGGTATTACTATGCGTAGAAATGCAAATCTTTCTGATTATGCACTTGAAAATAGTGAATTTGTAAATGAGATAGATTTAAATGTTGAACAAGTAGAAAATACAGGTGTTGATTCATCACATGTAAATGAAAATGATATATTTTCTAATTAAAAGATAATATACAAAATTAAAAGAGATACTTTAGAAGATTTTAAATAAGATAAAGTATCTCTTTTTTTTATTTAGTGATTTAGTCTTATATTTTTAGTGTGTAATTTGCTATAAATATTTTCTTGACATCAAAAAAATATATATTATAATGTTCGCACGATTTAGGGGTTATAGCTCAGCTGGGAGAGCACTTGCATGGCATGCAAGGGGTCATCGGTTCGATCCCGATTAGCTCCACCATATAAATCGCATTTCTTCTTTTGGGGGTATAGCTCAGCTGGGAGAGCACCTGCTTTGCAAGCAGGGGGTCAACGGTTCGATCCCGTTTACCTCCACCATTAATAAAGACACATCTTTTATTCTTTTTTTATCTATTTTTTTAGCTCTTATATTTAAATATTCGTATTTTGTTTTATTAGCTCTTTTGAAATTTGTTATACTTACACTAATGTTTGTAAAATTTTCAGAGGATCTTTTAATGCGCTTAAAATCATGCATTATTTCTTTAGCTGTCTCTTCTTTATTTTGTAACTTATCCTATGCTGAGGATTTAATGGATATTTACAAAGAAGCTTATGTAAAAGACACTACTGTTTTAGCAGCAAAAGCTCAAAGAGATACTGCTTTTGAGAAAATTAGTGAGGCTACTGCAGCTCTTCTACCTAAAGTTGATGTTATAGGTAGTGTAAAGAAAAATTTCACAGAAACTAATCAATATACAGGTGTAAACTCAAATAATACTGTAACTACAGGTGCAATTTCTCTATCTCAAAGTTTATGGAGACATAGCTCTTGGAAAAATAGAACTATTGCAGAAAAAAATGCTGCACAACAAGACTTAGTTTACAATTCAGCTTTACAATATCTAATAGTAAGAGTATCTAATGCTTACTTTGGTGTGTTAAATGCTCAAGAAATGCTAACTTATACTAAAGCAAATCAAAATGCTTTAAAAACTCAACTTAATGAAACTAAAAGAAGATTTGATGTAGGTCTAATTGCAGAAACTGACGTCTTAGAAGCACAAGCTGCTTATGACTTAGCAACAGCACGAGTAATTCAAGCTGAAAATCAACTTGAAAACTCTTATTCTGAAATTAGAAAGATTATAGGTCGTGATGTTAGAAACTTACATAAGTTAAATGAAGCTATCTTTAGCCCTCTTAAATTAGATAAGACATTAGACACTGTAATTAAAAATGCAGAAGAAAATAATTTATCACTACAAGCTGCTATTATAGCTCGTGATATTTCAAAAGAAAGTATAACTCTTGCTCGTACTGGTTTTGAACCAACTATAGATTTAGTAGGTCAATATGCAGTTACTGATACTAAATTTGATAATCAAATTCCTAATACACAACAAGTAGATGATAAAAATAAAGGTGGTTCTGTAGGTATTACTGTAAATATTCCTTTATTCTCAGGTGGCTCTACCTTATCTCAAGTAGAACAAGCTAAATATCAATATGTTGTAGCATCAGAACAATTAGAGGCAACTCATAGACAAGTTTTAACAGATGTTTCTAATGGATATAATAATGTATCTGCAGCTATTAGCTCTGTTATTGCTTATGAGCAAACTACAAAATCATCAGAGTCTGCATTAAAAGCAACTCAAGCAGGTTATGAAGTTGGTACTAGAACAATTTCTGATGTGCTAAATGCAACTCAAAACCTATATAACGCTAAACAGAATTTAGCTCAAGCTCGTTTTTCTTACATAATTTCAAGACTAAATCTTCTATATAGTCAAGGTCTTTTAAAAGTGTCTGATATAGAACAAGTAAATTCAGGTTTAATTAAATAATAAAAAAAGCTCAGATGTCAAAATCTGAGCTTTTTCTTTAATTAAAATCTATTATTTTTTTATTCATCTTTTATATTTAAAAGTGCTGCAATTGACATTACACCTGCACAAGTTGAACCTACCATAAACCAAGGTGTTGCATCTTGAGCATATGCTGATGATAAATCAACATGTATCCATGGTATATCCTTATCTACAAAGTTAGATAAGAATGCTGTAGCTGTTAAAGCACCTGCAGTACCTTGAGCTTTAGATATATTATTTATGGTAGCTCTTGATGATTTTAAATAACGTCCTACATATTCATAAGTTGGAATATAGATAAACATCTCTTCATTTGCATCAGCACAATCAAGTAGATCATAAAGAGCAAGACTTTCTTTAGTTGTTGAAACTAAAGTCATATCACGCCCAATAGCAATTTTAGCAGCACCTGTTAGGGTAGCTGCATCTAAAATATAAGATGGCTTATCTTTAGATGCAAGCATTAAAGCGTCAGCTAAAACTAAACGACCCTCTGCATCTGTATTACCAATTTCAACAGTTAAATCATCTTTATATTTTAAAATGTCACCAGGTAACATAGAGTTGCCTGAAACTAGATTTTCAGAACATGGTAGATATATACGTAATCTCTTATCTAAATTATTTAAAATAGCAAGGTGAGCTGCAGCTACAACATAAGTTGCACCTGACTTATCTGTTCGCATAGTTAGCATGTAATTTGATGGTTTTAAATCATAACCACCACTATCAAAAGTTATACCCTTACCTACAAGACAAATATCTATCTTACTATCTTTATTTAAATTCTTTGGTATATAGTCAATAATACCCATACAAGGTGAATTTACTGAACCATGTCCTACTGCATTTAAACCTGTAAATTTAGAAAATTCTTTAGAATCTCTATCTATACACTCTAAACTTAAACTTCCTTGTTCATTTGTAATAGACTCTTTTAAAGTCTCAAATAAAGTATTTACAAACTTAACTGGTGGCATGTCACATGCTGATGTATTTGCAATTTGTCTATATTTAAATAAGGCTTTAGCATGATGTAAAACAAAAGCTAAGTCATCATCATTTAAATCAAATGCTATTTCTAAATCATGCTTATTATCAAATAAACCTTGAGTAAAATATAAAGCATCTTCTTTACTTATCTTTGTATCAGTTACAACCTTTACATTAAATAAACCAAAAGATGCAATATTCTTTGCTGCAACTTGATAAAATCTAAAACCTAGATCTTTTACATATAAAGTAAAGCCTGTACCATTTGGTACAAAACCCATACTTTCTGCATATGGTGCTGGAGCATCACCATTTACAATTTTTATTTCAATTAAATGCTCTAAAGTATTTTCTAATTTATATAATTTCAACATTTTATTATTTCTCTTTATTTATTTGCCAAAAATTACCATTACCTTTTAAAGCTAAAGCCCTCTCTTTTATATGAGATACTGCAAGCTCTACATCTTCTTTTTTAGTAAATTTACCTATAGATATACGTATAGATGATCTTGCATCATCATCACTTAAACCTATAGCTTTTAATATATAAGATGGCTTTAACTCAGATGATGAACAAGCAGAACCTGTTGATGCTGCTATTAAAGGCATTGATGGTAATAACATATGACTACTAATACCTTTAAAAGTTAAAGATAAAACTCCAGGTAATCGTATTTTATCTTTTGTTCCATTCATACTTACAAAATCAAGTTTTAAAAGCTCATCTTGAATATAATTACGTAACTCTTCTATATGCTTTTTATTTTGCAAACGCTCATTATAATTAATAGAAAAGGCCTCTCCCATACCAACTACTTGATGAGTTGCAACAGTACCAGCCCTTAAACCTCTCTCTTGAGTACCACCATAAATAAGAGGCTCTATCTTTATATTTTGTTTTTTATTTATATATAAAGCACCTACACCTTTAGGTCCATAAATCTTCTCTGGTGTTAAAGATACTAAAGAGATATCACTATCATCTAAATTTAAATCAAACCATGTGGCACTTTGAGCACAATCTGTATGGAAATAGATATTATTATCATGACAGAAAGTTGCTAGAGCATGAATATCATTAACACTGCCTAATACTGAATTTGCATGAGCTATTGATACTAAAAAAGTATCATCACTTATATATTGTTTTAATAAATCAATATCTACAGTACCATCTTTATAAGTATCTATATAGCTGACTTTATAACCTAAAGTCTCAATATAAGCTGCAACAGATAGTATTGATTTATGCTCAATCTTTGTTGTTATAATGTGGCGTTTATTTGTCTTATTAGCTTTTACCATTCCTAAAAGAGCTTGATTATTAGACTCCGTAGCTCCTGAGGTAAAAATAAGTTCTGTAGGTGATGCACCTATAGTTTTGGCAACTTGATCACGAGCTGCTTCAACCTCTTCTGATGCTTGCCAACCATAAATATGATCACGAGCTGATGAATTTGCAAAACATCCCTCTATTTGCAAACACTTAACCATTTTATCAATAACACGTTGATCAACAGGAGTTGCAGCTGCATAATCTAAATAAACAATATTTTCCATATTATTCCTCATTGCTCTCATCTTCTTTTATATGTGATATAGTCATCTCAAGTACCATCTGTACATGCTTATCACAAAGAGCATAATATACACGTTGTCCATCTCGTCTTACTTTTACTAATTTATTTAAACGTAAGATAGATAATTGATGAGATATTGCAGACTTAGTCATATTTAAAATCTTAGTTAAATCTGTAACACATAGCCATCCATGAACTAAAAGTGCATTTACAATACTTATACGAGTAGGATCTGATAATGCTTTAAAAAATAATGACACCATTAAAATGTCATCAGAACTCATCATCTTTTCTCGAATATCATCAGTAATTTTGTCAAAATCACTGTCTTCACACATACATACCATAATAGCTACTCCATCATTATCACAGCTTTTTAATTATACTTAAGTATTTAGATTTTGTTACATTCTTATATAAATATGTAAGATAAGTTATAGCTAAACCTATATTAGATCATAAAGATAGATATTTATTTGATATAAAATCTTAAAAACTAAAACATAAAAGATAGATTAACTTTTAGTTTAATACTTTTAAAGTTAAAACTAGAGACTAGATTTTAAGATTTAGTATTAATAAAAATACAAATTAAACAGTACTTGTGATTTTTTCGTTGTTACTTAAAATAACATACTGCTGTCTTGTGTAGAAACAACATAAATCTCACATGAACCTTATTTTTTTATGCTGTTTTTAACAGCATTAGGACAATAAAAAGTGTGTAAACTTTAAATTGATTTTAATATGTATGCAAATAAAATAATTTATATATTAAAATCAAGTAGTTAATAGTTAAAATAAAGCATTAAGATACCAAGAATATTATTTTTTTGCTAATTAAAAATATACTATACTATCAAGAAAAATGGGGCTTTTCCCCATTTCTATGAAACTTTATAAAAAGTTCATCTAAATGCAAAAAGTTAAATACTAAAAATACTACATTTAGAGACTTTTATAATTGCACAATAATACTTATTAAATCTTTATTTAACTTTTTTCATTATCATTCTTAGTTAAAGATGATTTCAGTATATTATGCTTTTTCTTTAAATTATTTAAATCTAAACTTGCATATCTATACTCTAAAAAGTCTGTTTTATTTGTTGAAAATACTAAATTATAATAATCATAGGCAATCTTATCTTTACCATTTAACTCATTTAATTTAGCTAAATAATAATAGGTTTCACAAAGTCTTTCTTGTCTTACAGACAAACTTAATTCTTTATCATATAACTTCTTAAATATTTCATCTTCACTTTCTAAATTTAGATAGTGTAAAACTATATCAAAGCCCCACTCTTTACTATTTTTATCTGCATTAGCATAACGAGCTTGTAATTTAGAAAAAGCATACTCCTCACCTTTAAACTCTCTTTCAACTATATAAAGCCATATCATTCTATAAGGATCGTTTTTATTAAAAGAGTAAAATTTTTCTAAATCTAAAATAGATATACCATATCTCTTTGCATAATAAAGAGATATACCTCTATTTAAATAAGCATAAGAGCCTTTTGGATTTAATTCAATAGCAGCATCTAATGCTTCGTTTGCCTCTATAAATCTACCCTCTAAGGTTAGATAAATACCAAGAAAATTATAACTTGGTGCAAAATTTGGTAATAAAGATAAAGAATTTAAAAACATATTACGAGCTGAAGTTAAAAGACCTAATCTGTCATAAACTATACCAAGCTCATAAAAACCTTCAGCTTTTTCTTTATTTGTCTTTGCTATATTCTCTATGTAATAGTTTAATTTAACAATTAAATGCTCATCAGATGCAGTATCCTTTTTAGGATCTTGCAAAATAATTTTATTAGATGGAATAGAAAAATCACTCAAAAGTTCAGTCTTAGAAGTGCAAGAGATTAAACTTGTAGCAAGCAAAGATAAAAGACATACATTTAACTTTTTCATTTTTTAATCCATACCATAATAAAAAAGGACTTATTCTATATATTGTAATAGTTTAAGCCCTTTTTAAACAATATTTATTTAATATTTATCATTAATCCATGGTTTCAACACCATCATCTTCTTTCTTTTCTATCTTCATAGGTATTAAATTCTTTCTTTCAATCTTTAATAATAATGCCCATGTACTTGCAACATAGATAGATGAAAAAGTACCAAATATAATACCAATAGTTAAAGCAAGAGCAAATCCATGAATTAACTCACCACCAAAAATAAGTAATGAAACAACTGTAATTAAGGTAGTACCAGATGTAATAATTGTTCTTGATAAAGTTTGTGTTAAAGATATATCAAATAATCTTTCCATAGTTAGATCACGTGATAACTTAGTTGCATTTTCACGTATTCTATCAAACACCACAATCTTATCGTTTAGAGAATAACCTACAACTGTAAGCACAGCAGCTAAAACTGTTAGATCATATTCAATTTGCCAGAATGAGAAGACACCAAGCACAATTATAATATCATAGGCAAGAGATATAATTGCACCTGTAGCCATTCTCCACTCAAAACGAAAAGCAATATAAGCTAAAATTGCAATTAATGATACTACAATAGCTAAAATACCACTTTCAACAAGTTCTGCACCAACTGATGGACCTACATATTCAGAACGTGTAATTCTTGCATCTTTATCAATACTCTTTGCAGCTTGCATAACCTTATCAGCAACAACTTGTTGCTTAAGACCATCTTTTGGAGCTACACGAATTACAACATCTTTTGGTGAACCAAAGTGTTGAGTAACACCTACTACACCATGATCTGCATATACCTTTCTAACTGTATCTAACGAAACAGGGTTTGTATATTTAGTTTCAATAACAATACCACCTGTAAAATCAAGACCCCAGTTAAGACCTTTTGTAGATATAGAAACAATTGAACCTATTACACCTAAAAGACATAGTATTTCTACTATTGTCTTAAATTTCATAAAAGGAATAACAGTTGTCTCTTTAATAAATTGCATCATTTTGTGTATTCCTTTAGATATTTAACTTCTTAAGTGAAGTCTTACCACCCCAAATAATATTTACAATAGCACGACAGGCTGTAACTGCTGTAAACATTGAACTTGCAAGACCAATCATTAGCACAAGAGCAAAGCCCTTAACAGCACCAGTACCTACCATAAATAGAATTAAAGCAGTAATAAAGGTTGTAATATTTGAATCGGCAATAGTACCAAAAGCTTTTTCATAACCTAGATTTATAGCTTGTTGTACAGATCTACCATTACGTAATTCTTCACGAATACGCTCGTAAATAAGTACGTTAGCATCAATAGCCATACCTAAAGTTAAAACAATACCAGCCATACCAGGTAAGGTCATAGTAGCACCAGGTATTAAAGACATAACACCAACAAGTAATACTAAGTTAAAGAATAAAGCTAGATTTGCAATAAAACCAAAGGATTTATAGTAAATAACCATGAATATAGCTAAAATAATAAAGCCATAAAGCATAGCTTTCATACCATTATCGATATTTTGTTGACCAAGTGATGGACCAATTGTTCTTTCTTCAACAATTTGAATAGGAGCAATCAAAGCACCTGCTCTTAATAATAAAGCAAGGTTATGTGCTTCTTTTACACTATCTAAACCAGTAATTCTAAAGTCAGCACCTAATCTTGTTTGAATAGTAGCAACATTAATAATTTGCTCTACTTTCTTAAACTTAGGTTTATAGCCAACTTCACCAATCTTTGGTGCATTAGGATCATTATTTTCTACAACTTTATATTCAATAAAGTTAGTTGCCATAGATTTACCAACATTATCCTTGGTAAAATCTGACATAATGCTACCACCACGGCTATCTAAGCTTATATTTACTTGAGGTCTACCATTTTCATCAGAAGAAGATCTTGCATCAATAATATGATCACCTGTTAAAATTACCTTCTTTTGTAATACTACAGGATAACCATTTTTATCATGATAAAGCTCATCACCTGCAGGTACTCTACCTTGCATTGCAGCATTCATATCAGCATTAGAGTCAACAACACGGAACTCAAGAGTTGCTGTTGCACCTAAAATCTCTTTTGCTCTTGCTGTATCTTGAATACCTGGAAGTTCAACAACTACACGCTCTGCACCTTGTCTTTGAACTAAAGGTTCAGCAACACCTAGCTCGTTTACACGATTTCTAATAATATTGATATTTTGATCAACAGCAGCTGTTCTTACTTCAGATAACTTTTCTTGTGTCATTGTAGCTTTTACATAGAACTTATCACCTTTATTAAAAGGCTCAATAATAAAGTCTCTATGTGTACTTGCTAAAAGTTCACGTGCTTTATCTCTAGTTTTTTCATCTCTAAAAGTTACAACTACAGAATCACCCTCTGTCTTAATACCAGATAAACGAATATCTTTTTTTCTTAATTCATTTCTAAAATCTGATACTAATTGAGTTTTCATCTTCTTCATAGCTTCTTCCATGTCTACTTCCATTAAGAAGTGAACACCACCACGAAGATCAAGACCCAATTTTAATGGGGTCATACCTAAACTTCTCATCCATGCAGGAGTAGCAGGAGCTAAGTTTAAAGCACAGATATAATTATCACCAAGAGCATTTTGAACTAAATCTTTAGCTAAAATTTGATCTTCTGTTCTTTTAAAACGAATTAATAAAGTTGAGTTTTCAAAAAAGAACTCACCTTCCAAATTCTTAGCTTTTAAGATATTTTCAATACGAGTTACATCTTGTGCATTAAGTTCGGTATTACTTGTTCCTGACACTTGAAGAGCAGGATCTTCACCATATAAATTTGGTAATGCGTAGAAAAAACCTATAGCAATAATAAAAAATACTAAAATGTTTTTCCACAAAGGGAATTTATTAATCACAACGATCGTCTCTTAAAGTTAAAGAAAAAAGCCACAGATTTAACTGTGGCGTATTATATAAAATATAATTATTTCATATCTTGAGTAGCTACTAATGTGCCTTTTGGTAGTACAGCAACGATATAATTACGTTGAATTTGCATTACTGTAGTTCCTGAAACTGTAATAATTACATATTCTTTATTTTCAGGTAATTTACTAATCTTGCCAGCAATACCACCATTTGTTAAAACTTCATCGCCTACACTTAGATTACTTAAAAGATTTTGCATCTCTTTTCTTTTCTTAGAATTTGGACGCATAACAAAAAAGTATACTGCAACCATACAGATAGTTAAAACTATCATCATAGTCATATCACCACCACCTGCAGCAGCAGCTCCAGTATCAGCATAAGCTTTTGAAATAATTTCCATATATTATCTTCCTTTTGGAATAGTTAAAAAATTAATAATTAATATACTCAGTTTTAAGAACGTTATTATAAAAGTCATTTGTGAACTTTTCTAGAGTATGTGTTTCAATAGCTCTTCTTATATCGTTCATAAAGTTTTCATAGTAGTGTAAATTGTGTATTGTATTTAAATGAGCACCTAGTATTTCGCCACACTTATCTAAATGATGAAGATATGCTTTACTAAAGTTTCTACATGTATAACAATTACAATTTGGATCTAATGGACTTGTATCCTTTGCATATTTTGCATTACGTATTTTTACCACACCTTGAGATGTAAATAAATGACCATTTCTTGCGTTTCTTGATGGCATTACACAGTCAAACATGTCAACACCTTGTAAAACGCCTTGTAAAATATCCTCAGGACGACCAACACCCATTAAATAACGAGGTTTATCATCTGGCATAATTGGAGCTATATGAGATAATGCTTTATACATAACCTCTTTAGGTTCACCTACAGCAAGACCGCCTATGGCATAGCCATGAAAACCAATGTCAGTTAAGCCTTTTAATGAACGTTCACGTAAACCTTCATCTGTACCACCTTGAATAATACCAAAAAGAGAATTTGGATTTTCAAGACGCTCAAATTCATCTTTACATCTTTTTGCCCAACGAAGAGATAACTCCATTGCCTCTTCCATACGCTTATAAGTCGCTGGCAAACCAATACATTCATCAAATTGCATTACAATATCAGAACCTAAATCATATTGTACTTGCATTGATATTTCAGGAGATAAAAAGAGTTTAGATCCATTTATAGGGTGAGAGAACTTAACCCCCTCTTCTGTAACTTTTCTTAAAGTTGATAAAGAGAAAACTTGAAAGCCACCTGAATCTGTTAAAATAGGTCTATGCCAATTCATAAAGTCATGTAAATCACCATGAGCTTTAATTACTTCCATTCCAGGTCTTAACCATAAATGAAATGTATTACCAAGTAATATATCAGCACCTATATCACATACATGTTCAGGTCTTAATCCTTTTACTGTACCTAATGTACCAACAGGCATAAAAGCAGGTGTTCTTACTGTTCCTCTTTTGAAACGTAATTCACCACGTCTTGCTTTTCCATCTGTATGTAAAACCTTAAATTCCAAAATTTTTTCCTCTAAATTGATGGTGGAAAATCTTCTATTTCACTTGTTCTTTTTGTTATAAACATACAATCACCATAAGAGAAAAACTTATAATTACTCTTTACAGCATGCTCATAGGCATTCATTGTATTTTTATAACCTGCAAAAGCACAAACTAACATAATTAATGTAGATTCAGGTAAATGAAAGTTTGTAATTAAACAATCAACAACATTATATTTATAACCTGGATAAATAAATATTGATGTGTCATTAAAGAACTCACATATCTCGCCTAAATTATTTTCTTTTGCATACAAAGCAGCACTTTCAAGAGAACGTACAGCTGTTGTACCAACAGCTATAACACGACCACCTCTTTTATGTGTTTCTATAACTTTTTGTGCAACTTCATTTGAAAGTGAAACATATTCTTTGTGCATATGATGCTTTAAAATATCATCTTCACGTACAGGCTTAAATGTACCAGAGCCTACATGTAATGTTACATAAGCTACAGATACACCCTTTTTTTGTAAGTTTTCTATTTGCTCTTTATCAAAATGTAGTCCTGCTGTAGGAGCTGCAACAGCACCTTCATGTTTTGAATATACTGTTTGATATCTATCTTTATCAATATCCTCATCAGCTCTTTCTATATAAGGAGGTAAAGGTATATGACCTACATCATTTAATAATTCTAATAAATCAACATCTGTTTCAATTAAAAACAAATCATTATCACGACCTACAACTTTTATTTTAACATCATTATCTAAAATAATATAAGTATCAACTTTTGGAGATTTACTTGCTTTTATATGAGTTAAAGCTTTATTTGAAGATAAAATTCTTTCAATTAGAAATTCAACAGCTCCACCCGTTTCTTTTTTTCCATAAAAACGAGCAGGTATAACTTTAGTATCATTAAAAACAAGAAGATCCCCTTCTTTTACATAAGATTCTAAATCTATAAAAATTTTATCTTCAACTAATCCTGTATTTCCATCTAAACAAAGCATCTTACATGCTGTTCTTTCCTTAGATGGAAAATTAGCTATTAAAGATTTTGGTAAATCAAAATTAAAGTCACTGCGTAGCACAAAAATATCCTCTTTTTAAAACTTATCTATTTTAACACTGTAGACTTTAATTTCTATTAGCTTTACTTATCTTTTTTTCTTGTTTTTACATAAAAACTTCTATCAATAATTTCTTTAAAAAGTTTATAAATAGTAATATCTAGATCATTTAAATCTTTGATGATAGTAAATTTATCTACTATATTTTCAATTGCATTATTGTTAATACCAATACCATAAACCTCAATATTATTTTTCCTACAAAAATCCATAACCTCTCGTGTCTTAGTTCTTGAATCAGGAAAACCATCTGTAATAATAATTATAATTCCTCTTTTTCTTTCATTATGACTCATCATACCTATAGCATGCCAAATAGCTTGAGCTAAAGGTGTTGAACCTTTTGGATCTTGATCAAAATAAGCTGCTTTTTTATAAGCTTTTTCTGAATAATGTTTAGCTATAGAAACTTCAGCTTTATATCCTGGAAAATAAGATACAGCACATTCTAAAAAATCTACACCATCTAAAGCTAAAGCTGTAGCTAAAGCACATTGACAGGCTGCATCTATTCTTTTATATGAATTATTATCATAAGTATCCATAGAACCTGAACAATCTACAAGTAAGTGAATACAAGTATTATAATCAATTATATCTTGTTCTTTTAAAAAGATATTTTGCTCTCCTAAGGGTAAAAATTGAGCTTTTTTTACATTAATTTTTCTACCATACTTACTTTCATGTAATAAAGCTTCTTTAAAGGAAAGCACAAAACGTCTTATCTTACCCCTTAAAGAACCATGATTTTTAATAACCTCATATAAAAAATCATCACGTCCCTTTTTACATATATCATGTAAGACTACACCAAAGTCATCACGTGATGTAGTACCACCTTCATACATGTCATCAATAGCCTCACCTAAGCTTAAGTTAATATATTTAGATGGTATTAATGTATTTAATTTTTTATCAAATAATGAGTTTTTATCTTTCTTTTCTGTACTATATAAAGATGCATTATTTTGTAATTGCTTACCTAGATTTTTTATAAATATATCAAAGTTAGGATCTTCTTCTTCTGCAGATATATAATCATCAATATCATTAATAATAGCTTTTAAAATATTATTTATATCTTTATCTTCTTGATTTTCTGGTATAAGTTTATGCTTATCTAAAAACTCAATTAAACGTAATACATATATAAATGTAGTTTTAGAATCTTTTGCTCGTGACACTCTCATAACTATATCATCAAGCTCATCTAACTCATTGCTTTTAAAATATTTATGTTCTTCTATATGTTCTTTAACTTTATCTAAGTAAGGTTTAAATAATTCATATTGATTTCCTTTATAAAAACAAGTTAAAGTTAAATAGAACATTAACTTATCTAAAATACTTTTTGTATTTTTTAAATAAGTAACAAAATCATCTACTGAAGAGGTTAAAGATAACCTTAATTGCTCTAAATTTTCCCAAACTCCAATAAATTCAAGCCCCATTAATCTTTCAATACGACAATCCTCAAAAAGATTAAATATACTAAAAATAAAAGGATTTGAAATATTATTTTCTTTTAAAAACTTAAAGTCTGTATAACGTATATGACCTGCCTCATGAGCTAAATAAGCAAAAGCTTTATTTTGATCAACCTTATTTTGTAAATTAAGTCTTGGTATGATAATTTTTTTACCATCAGTAAAAGCTTTAGCTCCTTGCATTCTAATTTCTACATTAAAAACTTTAGAGTAAGTTGAACAAGCTAAAGGAAAAGATTTTTTTAACAGCATAAAATAACCTTATTTTTCTAAAAATAAACAAAAATTCTATGTGTATTTCTTTTATATTCAAAAAAAAAGCAAATGTTCAATATTTTTCTTTTAACAAAAATAAGTTAATTTATTGTTTTTCAATTTTTTTTTATTTATTTTCTACAATCATATAGTGTATATTTTTATTATAAGTAATTAAACTAAATTTAATGTTTTATAATTACTACTTTATATTTGTTATTATATAAAAATTATAGAAAAGATATTAAGAAACAAGATGGTAACTTTATGGCAAGTAATTATAACTTTTTTAAAGATGCAACCTATATAGAACAAGTATCTCGTTCTAATTCATGGGGTCATCATTTTATATTTTTAAACCTATTACTTGCTTTATTTAGCTCACTTTCTTATATATATGCATCTCCAAGTACTAATAACTTTATTTCATTTTTTTATTTAATAGTTACTTACTTTGGTCATACTAGTTTCTTATTTGCCATAATATTCTTATGTCTTTATTTTCCTTTAGCTTTTATTGGTAACTATAGATATTATAGGGTAATATTAGTTTTTATTTCTGTAATTTTACATACTATTTTACTTTTTGATATAAAGCTATATCTAACAGTTAAAACACATTTAAGTTTAACTACTTTAAACTTAATGCTAACAAGTTTAGATTTTAAAACAGGTCTAAACTATAACTTTCTTTATATAGCTATACCTATAATTATAGGCTTAGAACTACTTTTTGCTAAATTTACTACTAAATTTATCTATAAAACACATCACTCAAAAGCTTATGATTATGTAGGCATGTTTTTCTTTGCTTGCTTTATAACATCTCATGCTCTTCATATTTGGGGTGATGCTGTAGGTTATGACAAAATTACTACTCTTCGTACAGTATTTCCAGCTCATTATCCAACCACAGCAAAAACTTTCTTAATGTCTCATGGTTATATTGATAATAACAATATAAAAGATATAGAAAATAGTACTTTTAAACTAAAATATCCTCTATCAAAAATAGAATATGGTAAACATTCAAATGTATCTAATGTCTTTTATATAAATATCAATGGTTTATCTTTTAATGATATAAATGAAAATAAGCAAAGTAAACTTTATGAGCTTATGAATGAAAATCATAACTTTACAAACTTTTATCTACCTTATGAGTCTTTTTACGATAATTTATTTGCAACAACTTATAGTTTACCTGCAAAAAATAGAGACTCTATTTTAGAACAAGATATTGTGCCTGTAGTTTTATCTTTAATGCAAAGACAAGAATTTAAAATTAAGATGTTTACATCAAAAGATCTTGATATTAATTTAATTAAAGATAATACAAACTTAATGTCATATCAAATATATGACTTTAAGTCAGATAATGAGTCTATTGAAAAATTCAAAGATGCAATTTTAGCAATGAATGAAAATGATAGTCATTTTTACACTTTATTCTTAAATGATCTTGCTAAAGATAATCTAAGTCAAAAAGAATATAATAAAAAATTCAAAGTCTTAGATGATAAGATAACTTCTTTAGTTAATTTTATAAATGAAAAAAATGAAGGAAGAGAGTGTATTATTGTAATTTCATCACTTAAGGGCAATGAATTTTATAAAAACAATAATGAGGTTTATCAAAGACAAAAGCTACATGTACCTATGTTCTTTATGTCAAATCAACATAATATGAAAAATATAACCTCTTTTATAGCTTCATCTTATGATTTAGCTCCTACTATTGCTGAGACTGTTCTTAAAGTTAAGAGTAAATCTCAAGATTATAGTATTGGTAATAATTTAATTAATTTAAATAATAGAGATTTTATTATTAGTGATAAACCATCTCTTTTATTAATATCTTCAGATTTTACTACTGTTTACTTAGAAAATGGTCATTCATTTATAGAAAGTAATAAAGTAAAACAAGAGGTAAAACCTAATCTTGAAGATTTAATTAAATCCATGCAAATTTTAAATAGATTTAAGGAATAAAAAATGCGTTTAACAGAACAAAATGTAAAAGAAGTATTAATTGATGCTTCTATGACAAAAACTGTTTTTTTATATTTTTATCAAGATGTAGCAGAATGTGATGCTCAAACAAAAGCTCTAACTACTGCTATAAGTGATGATAATGCTTATATAAATCTTGTAATGGCAAACTTAGAAGATCCTATTTCTCAAACTCTTGCTATGCAATTGAGACTTGAGGGTGTGCCTTGCCTTGTTATATTTAAAAATGGTCAACCTGTTGATGCTCTTTTAGGTAAAGAAATATTAGATGAGTTAACTCAAATCATAAATGATAATATGCCATCTGAAGATGATCTATTAGTAAAAGAAGCTTTAGAATTAGAGCAAAATGGTGATATTAAAAATGCTACTGCAAAAGCACTTGAAGCTTATAAAGTTAATGATAGCGTAGATAATAGATTACTTTTAGCTCGTCTTTATATAAAAGCTAAAAATATTCAAAGAGCTGAAGAACTTTTAGAGATGGCAGGTCGTGAGGAAAGAGAGCGTAAAGATTATCAAGATTTAATTTCTGCTTTAAATATTGCAAAACAAGCTTTAAATTCTCCTGAAATTATTGAACTTGAAAAAGAGTATTTACAAGATAAATCTAATAAAGAAATATTACAAAAATACGCTATTGCCTTATCTAACGCCTCTCGCAATAAAGAAGCTTTAGACATATTATTTGATAACTATAAAGTAACTTTTGATGATGATATTAAAAAGGTTATTTTAGATATTTTAAATACATTAACAGGCGATCCTCTTCAAAATCAATATAGACGCAAGCTCTATACTTTAATGTATTAATAATATAGATATAATAAAACCTAAAGATTTATTTTTCTTTAGGTTTTATTTTATTCTTAATCTTTTATTTCAACTACAGGCCACTCTACAACTATTGTTTTTACAAATGTAGCAAGTGGTATAGCAAAGAATACACCCCAAAATCCCCATAGACCTCCAAATATCAATATAGATAATAAAATGGAAAAAGCATCTAAATTCATTGCTTTTGAAAATAACATTGGAGTTAAAACATTAGAATCTAAAAGCTGAATTAATACATAGACTATAGCTAAAGAGAAAAATGTATCACTAAGACCAAATTGTAAAATTGAAACAAATAAAACAGGTACACCTATTAAAATAGCTCCTACATAAGGAATAATTACAGATAAACCTACACCTACACCTAATAAAATAGAGTAATTTAAATCAAATAACTTAAAAGCTATAGTATTGACTATAGCGATTAAAAGAATATGAATAATCTTACCTCTTATATACTCTGAAATTTGATTATTTATAATTGGCCAAAATTTATAGATAATTTGTTTATTTTTAGGTAATAGATATGTGTTAAATCTTAACTTTAATGTATCTTTATTTATAAGCATTAAGAAAATAAAAATAGGCACTATGATTAAATACATCATATATGCAAATATATTAAAAACAGATGGTACAAACTGACTTTTTATAAAATTTAAAAATGAATATGTAGTATTTGTTCTTGCTTGATGAATAAATTCTAAAACAGACTCATTATTAAATAACACTAAAATATCATCAGGCAAATTTTTAGAGAGCTGATTTATTTTATTTAAGATTAAAACATCTATGTTAGTAAAATTATCTGTATTGGTATTTACATTAGAATAAGACTTTGAAACATCAGAGCTTAAATCTAAAATAAAATTATAAAATTGAGAACCTTGTGTTATAAGTTGAGGCACAATGATTAATAAAAAGAAAATACATATGCTAATAAAGAAGAACATAACTATAACAGAACTTACAAGACGAGATAGTTTAAATCGTCTTGCAAGAAAACATACAATTGAATCTAAAATGTAGGCAAAACATAAGGCTATAACTACAGGTCCTACAAGCCACATTAAATAATATATAACTATAAAAATACTAAGTAAAACAAAAGCAAATTCTACAGTTCCTGGCTCTGAAAAATGACTTTTATACCAATTTTTAAAAATTTTTAGCATATTTTTTTCTAATCCTATTATAATTTTCTATATTCTACTTGTTTTATATCGAAATTGTTAAACTAAATTTTTTATTATGTATAAGGTTTTCTACAATGTCTTCTAAATTTAAAGTAATGCTTACTAGTTTTTGTTTATCATGTATGCTTTGTGTTAATTCATATGCTCAAAATCTAGATTTACCAGAAATAGGCACAGCAGGTGTTCGTGGTCTTACAATTCAAAAAGAAGCTCAAATAGGTGCTCAATTTATCAAAAAAGCACGTGGAGCTATGCCTATTGTTGAAGATCCTGTTTTAGAAGAGTATGTAAAAACTTTGGGCAATAAACTTCTTATAAATGCAAATGGAGTAAATTTTCCTTTTGAATTTGCTATTGTGCAAGATAAAAACCTAAATGCCTTTGCCTTTTTAGGTGGTAAGGTCATGATAAATACAGGTCTTTTTTACTACACTGATACAGAAGCTGAATTTGCATCAGTTATAGCTCATGAAATATCACATATTACTCAAAGACATATAGCAAGATATATAGAACAAGAGGCTATAAAATCAAACTTAACAGTAGCATCTCTTATAGGTGCTGTTGCTATATCTATTATAAATCCAGCTGTTGGTGCTGCAGCTTTAACTACAACTATGGGTGCATCTGCTCAAAGCTCTATTAACTTTACACGTGAACATGAGTATGAGGCTGATAGAATTGGTATTGATTTACTTTATAGAAGTAATTTTGATCCAAATGGCATGGTTGATATGTTTAAAAAACTATATCAATCACAAGGCAATATAAATCCTGCCTTTACCATGTTAATAGATCACCCTTTATCAGAGTATCGTATAGCTGAAGCTCAAAATAGAGCACGTAATTATAAAGTTAGAACCTATACAATAAATCCAGATTTTTATTTAGCAAAAGCTCGTGTTGATGTACGTTATTTAAAAAATAAAAATCAATATGCTAACTTTTTAGAAGAGCTTAATTTAAAAGAACAAGAAAAAGGTATAAATCTTAATTATATTCATTATGCAAAAGCTTTAATTTACTTTGAACAAGATAATATGGCAAAAGCTCAAGCAGAGCTTAATAAAATGCCAAACCTTGCAAATAATATCTTTATATTAGATTTAAAGACAGATATAGATTTAAAAGAGAAAAATTTTGATAGTGCTATTAATAGACTTATGAATGAGTATAAGTCAAAACCTAATAATAAAGCTATTGTTATAAATCTAGCAAGTGCTTATATTGAAAAAGGTAATTACAAACAAGCTGAAAATCTTTTAAATAAATATATACAAAAAAATGGAAAAGATAATTTAGCTTATGATTTTCTTGCAATAGCTTATGCTAAACAAGGAAATCAATCTAAAGCACAACAATCAAGAGCTGAAATTTTTGCTCTAAAAGGACAATATTCACAAGCTATAGCTTTATATAATCAAGCATTATCTTTATCCTTTGATAATATGGAAAAAGAAATTATAAAAGCAAGAGTTGTAGAACTTGCAAATGAAAGGGCTTTTGATGAAGAGTTAAATATTTAGTAAGAAAAAAGACAAGGTTTAAAGCCTTGTCTTTTGTTATTATTAAAGAGTTGTTTTATTAATATTAGTCTTTGAGCTTAATGCTTTTTCAAACTGATCCACATTATCTATAGGAACTAATAATTCTTTATTTTTTGAGGTTACTAAAGAGTCTGATAAAAATCCTGCATTTAGATGTTTTAGTAATTTAACATCAACACCTGATAATTTTGCAGCTTGTTCCATAGATTTAACGCGACCTGCAACAGCTACACTCTTAAAAGCAACTCTATCCTCAATAACTGGTCTTTTAACCTTATAGTTTTGAGGATTTTTTAAAATATCTGAATAACATCTAAATTTACTTACATATACATAAGCATATCTAGATAACTTAACTGTATTTAAATTAATATTTTTAACACCTGCTTTTTTAGCATTTCTTATTGCTTTCTTTACTGCAAACTCACCTTGATTATAAGCTGCAATAGCTAAATCCCAATTTTGATCAAGCTCATTGTAAAGATGTTCTAGGAATGTTAAAGATGCTTTTGTTGAATCAACAAAATCATAAAACTCATCATAGTTTGATGTAGTTTCAAGACCTAAATGATTACCTGTTTTACGCATAAATTGCCAAGGACCTTTAGCACCAGCACGTGATTTTGCTCTTGGATCAAAACCACTTTCAACTAAAGGAAGAGCTGCAAGTTCTATAGGTAAATTTCTTTCTTTTAATTCAGTTAAAAGAAAATGCATAATTAAAGTTGAATCTTTCATATGAGATTCAAAACTTCTTGCTAGTTTTTTTGCAAGTGCTTTTTCTTTATCTGTTAATTTTATATTTAATAAAAAGCGATCTTCTGCAAATAAATCACTATCCCATAAAGAACCATAAACAATATTAGTTCTTGTTTGCTCAATTTGATTGCTTATTTTATTTTGATTTTCAGTAGTCTTCTCATTACTAAAAAAAGCAAAACCATTTTCACTATTAAAGTGTCCGCTTATTGATGAACATGCAGTTTCTAATAATAAACTAGAAATAGTTAAAAAGGATAAACAAACAAAAGTTTTCTTTAAAATCATAGACCCTACTTTGACAAGGATTTAAAAAAATAGAATATTAGTCAATATAGCCTATATCTTCTATTTTATTAGGACCTTTAGTAGCCTCAACAGCTAATCTATCACATCTTTCATTTTCGCTATGGCCTGCATGACCACGAACCCAACGAAATGTAACTTCATGCTTGTTGCATAAAGAATCCAATTCTTGCCATAAATCTTTATTCTTCACAGCTTGGTTTAAACTACTACACCAATTTCTGCGCTTCCATCCCTCAATCCACGATGTCATACCATTTTTGACATATTGGCTATCAGTTGTAATCACAACTTTACATTTTTCTTTTAACAAAGATAATCCATAAATTACAGCACGTAATTCCATACGATTATTTGTTGTAAGAATATAGCCTTGAGAGAACTCTTTTTCATGCTCTTTATAACGCATAATAACGCCAAAGCCACCTGGACCTGGGTTATGTGAGCATGCCCCATCTGTATAGATAAAAACTTCTTTCATATAAACTTAAAAGAAAGTTATAACTAATATAACGTTTTATAAAAAATACTTCTTTAAAAGAAGAACATATAACAGCAAAAATACAAGACAATTTATTGATTTTTATAAAAATAAATATCAAATTTGTAATGTATATCACACTATTATACCAAACACTAGCTAATTTTCCTAATAAAAGTAGCTTTAATTAATCAAAAGATATGCTTTATAAATAATATTTATATGATATATATAATAAAAAACTATTTAATTTTTTTATTTTTTTAAGCTAAAAGATTTAAACATAAAGCAACAAATTACTGACAGATACAAGATCTTCATTAAAAATGTGATCTCAATAAAATAAAGCATATAAAAGTATAATAAATTTTTACTCTTTTTGCGTAATTTTATAAAACTAAAAATGCTATTGATATTTAATAGATATTTAAATTTTTTATCACACAATCAAAATAAATTTTATATTTATTAAAGTTAAAATTATATATTTATATTCACATCACATAGATTAGCTTAAATTATTTTGTTATTTTTTATTAAACATACCTATTTTTATAACATATTGATTTTTATAATAAAAATATAACGTAACATAGATAATTTACTATAAAAAACTATATTTCCTCACATGAATATAGTTTTTTTTGATAAAATATGAAAATAAATTCTACGTAAAATACGTAAAGTTTTAGTTTTTATTACTTAATAAAAATAACTAGATTTTTTTATGAGATTCAAAATGAAACATTTAAACAAAAAAGCTTTATTTAGCAATAAGATTACATGTCTTTTTGCCATGATATTGCTTGCAACATCTTCTAATGTTTTTGCAGGAAGATTTCATATTGATGATGTGTGGATTAGAGACTACTTAGATCTAGCTCACAATAAGGGTGTTTTTAAACCTGGTGCTACTAATGTAAAAATTAAATTAAAAAATGGTAGCTACTTAGAGTTCCCTGATCTTCCTATTCCTGATTTTTCAGCTGTAGCAAATAAAGGTCCTACCACCTCTATTGGCGGTAGCTATGTTGTTAGTGCAGCACATAATATTAAACCACCTATTCAACACCATGCTATCTATAAACAAGTATTTGGTAATACTGAATATAATTTAGTAGATGTTAGAAATCATGGTGACTTTGCTGTTCATAGACTAAATAAATACGTTGTAGAAAGCGTAGGTTATGATGAGTCTGTAGATTTTAGTTTAAGTAAAGCAGAAGCACTTGAACGTTATGGCGTAATGTATAAAGGCCAAAAACAAATTATAGGTTTTCGTGCAGGCTCTGGTGATACTACAGTTGTTGTTGATGGCAAATTACATAAGTCTAATCAACAATATAATCCTTATTTATTAGCAGCCTCAATGTTTTCTTATGATTGGGGTAGCTCAGATGCAAATCCTGCTATTACACCTTTTTATAATTTAACAGAAGGTGGTGATAGTGGTTCTGGCTACTACCTATATGATAATGTAAAGAAAAAGTGGGTAATGCTTGGCACACACTATGGTGCTAGCTATTTCTCTAATGGCAAAGGTGGCCTTATTGTTAATAAATTCGACAAAAATACTGTTGATAACTTTAAGAAGACATACACTCAAGTTATTGATTTAAATGGTTCAACAGCATATTTTGACGAAGGTAAATTTACACTTAATAATAAAGAAACAAATCTTGAGACAATAAAATCTCAATTGCCAGGCTATCCACATCAACAGAAAAAAGATCTTTATTTTACAGGTGGTGGTAACATCGTTTTAAATAAAGCTCTAAATATGAGTAATGGTGGTTTTATCTTTGATGAAAACCATAAATACACCGTAAGTGCAGAAAACAGCTCATTTGATTATCGTGGTGCTGGTCTAAATATTGGTGCTAATTCTGTTGTAGATTGGAATGTAAAAAGTACATGGGATCTACATAAGATTGGTGCTGGCCAACTAAATGTAAATGTAACTCAAAATAATAATCTAAAAATTGGTAATGGAACTGTATATCTAAATGCAGAAAAAGCATTTAATAATATCTATATGGCAAATAATTTAGGTACTATTGTCCTAAATAAAGATAATGCCTTAAATAATAGTAATGAGTTTTCAAGTATCTATTTTACTAAAGGTGGTGGTACCCTTGATCTAAATGGTTACAATCAAAAATTTGGTAAAATAGCTGCAACTGATATTGGTACTGTTGTTACTAATACAAATTCTAAAAAATCAGAATTAAATATTAATAATAACTCTAATTATGCTTATCATGGTCAAGTTACAGGTAATATTGATCTAAACCATAAGTATGAAAATAAAACAACCAATAATAATTTAATTCTTGATGGTAGCGTTGATATTAAAGGCGATGTAAATGTAAAAAATAGTGGTCTTACAATGCAAGGTCACTTAACAACACACGCTAAATTTGGTTCATGTAATCTAATTTCTGGTTGGCCTG